>CAZCEF010000019.1:0-7390 GCA_964497695.1 uncultured Dehalococcoidaceae bacterium
CGTCCTCCGCAATACTGAGCATCTTCTGTTCGGCCTGGGTGTCCCTCTCAACACAGCTTATAAGGAGCCTGTCGTCTAGAGTAGCTGGGTCGAAGATGACAAGCCCCTTCTGATACAAGTGTCTTCTATATTCATTGGTCTCCCTTATTAACTTGGCTTTCAACGCGGGGTCTGAGACTAGACGGGGTGCAGTTATTGAAAATGCAGCATACACTTTCGGACATTTTGGGTCGAACAATAGACGACGTATTGATGAGAGCGGGTGTTTTACCCCAAGCCAAAGGTTGGGTGGCTCAATAATACCATTCCTCCTAGATAATACTTCAACAGCAACAATATCCGCTGCTAATAGCTCGGCGTTGCGCCAATTTAGCAATTGCTGGTAATTGAACCAGAAGCCGCTATTTTCCAGGCGTTTACGCACAGCATAAAGGTCATCGTGTATTGTAATACAGAACTCGGGTCTGCTTCCAGACCGCCATGCAGTTCTTGTATTCCACACCGAGTACCTGATGGAAAGCCTGGTCAACTTTCTTCCTATTTTCGGCGGTGACCTCAATGCCAATTTCCTGAAAAATCTCCTTCAGGTGCCGAAAGTAGCAGGACATCCAGACCTCCTTATACTTTCTTTCTGGCTTCAATCAATTTAAATATGCCAGCGGCGAGATCAGTAACCCTTTCCACAATCAGACCGCTTTTGACCACATTTTCTACGGTCCGCCGGTTAATATTCGGTCCCATCACTCTGACCACAATCGGATTAACCACATTCATCAGCCAGGCGAGGACACGGTTGGCGCTAAGAACATGCTCCAATAACAGCACTTTGCCGCCTGGCTGGCACACGCGTTCCACTTCCGTTAACCCT
Source organism: uncultured Dehalococcoidaceae bacterium (assembly GCA_964497695.1). Taxonomy (GTDB): domain Bacteria; phylum Chloroflexota; class Dehalococcoidia; order Dehalococcoidales; family RBG-16-60-22; genus JBGOXU01. Next base: position 869 of record CAZCEF010000019.1, read on the forward strand.
TTAATCGGGTCGGGAACGGAGCAGAAGACAAACGTGGCGACCACCGTGTCGTAGCTGTTATCCGGGAACTTCATCTTCTGCACATCCATCGGTAAGAGGGTAACCTTAACCTTTTGCTTCCTCGCTTTTTCGCGAGCGCGAGCCAGCATCTTCTCACTGAAGTCAATCCCGGTTACTTCCGCCTCTGCCGGATAATAAGGGAAATTCTTTCCCGTCCCTACCCCCACCTCCAGAACTCGCTTCCCCGTTACCTTACTCCACAGCAACTGCCGCCACTGGCGGTAACGAGAACGCTCTACCAGTCCCTCCAGTAAGTCGTAAACTGGCGCAATGCGATTATAGCGTCTTCGGGCAAGGTCAGTGGCAGCATCCATTGAAAAACTACTCCTCAGGAAATGTCTTTCTTTAATTGCTCGTATTGCTCTTTAGTAATTTCACCTTTTGCATAACGCTCTTTGGCGATGTCCAGCGCGCTCCGGGTTCCCCCACCGCCACCTCTCTCAGTCAACTTTTTAATTCCCCAGATAATTAGCACAATTAGACCACCCCAGAAGAGGAGCATCCAAATGCTGCCAATTATCATCCACCACCCCATGCCATCCCCCCAGTACCACATAGTTTACCTCCTTTCATCGGACATTTGGTGATATCAAACAACAAGGCTTATAATATTTAATTGTAACATATCGCCAATTTGCGGGGAGGTGTGCGGTGACACTGGTTGAAATTGCCGTTACTTTGGGAGGACTGGGAGCGATTGGTCTCCTTACCTGGTTCTTCTTCGGACCCAGGCGGGCGCAAGCCGCACAGGTCAAAGGCAGCGTCCAAGAAATAAAAGTCGTGGTAAAGGGTGGCTATTCCCCTGATGTCATCAAAGTCAAGAAGGACGTGCCTCTGCGTCTCGTTTTTGACCGGCAGGAAGCCGGCGACTGCAGTTCCCGTGTTGTTTTCCCTGATTTTCAGGTCAGCAAGACACTGGCGCCCTTCGCCAAGACCACCCTTGAGTTCACCCCAGACAAAGAGGGACAGTTTGGCTTTGCCTGCGGGATGAATATGCTCCACGGTACACTGATTGTTAAGGAAGGCAAAGAAGCCCAACCCGTTGAAGTCCGGCGAGAACATGCCCAGGCGGTGGGGGTGGGACCCAAATTGCCCGTGGAAAAACTACAGCAGGCGGAGTTCAACTTGGTGGGGGCACACTGTGCTTCCTGCGTAGTCACCATTGAGTCGGCGCTGAAAGACCTCCCTGGCATAGACGAAGTTCACGTCAGCCTGGCTTCAGAAAGAGCTACCGCTCACTATAACCCCAAGCAGATAACGCCGGAAAAGATGGTGGCGGCAATTGAGGCGGCAGGTTACAAAGCCTATCAGCGTGGGGAAGCGGGGCAAGCCGAGACGGAAGACCGCGAAGCGGCAGAGCGCCGTGCCGAACGGCAGGACCTGACCCGCCGGGTTATTGTCGGGGCAATATTGACGGCACCGGTGCTTTTCGCCGTGATGACCCACGAATTGTTTGGCGCAGCGTGGGTACCTCACCTCCTGCTTAATCCCTGGTTCCAGTTAGCGTTAATTACCCCGGTAATGTTTTATACTGGGTTGCCCATTCACCGCACCGGCTGGCTCACCTTATTCCACCGAACCGCCGACATGAACACTCTAATCACCATCGGCACATGGGCAGCATACTTATACAGCTTTGTGGTTACTGCCTTCCCCACCGCTCTCCCCGAAAATCTCCGCCAGGTCTATTATGAGGCGGTGGGCGTCATCCTGACCCTTATTCTTTTGGGACGACTTCTGGAGGCAATCGCCAAAGGCGGCACCAGTGAAGCCATCCGCAAATTAATTGGACTGCAGGCCAAGACAGCGCGGGTTATTCGTGACAGCAAAGAAGTGGATATTCCTATTGAGCAGGTCCAGGTGGGAGACATTATTCTGGTGCGACCCGGCGAGAAAGTGCCCGTTGATGGTGAGATAATTGAGGGCACATCAACGCTGGATGAATCCATGGTTACTGGCGAGAGCATTCCGGTTACGAAATCGGTCGGCAACAGCGTAATTGGCGCTACTATCAACCAGACCGGTGCCTTCCGCTTCAAAGCGACCAAGGTCGGCAAAGACACCATGCTAGCTCAAATCATCCGACTGGTGGAGCAGGCGCAAAGCTCCAAAGCTCCCATCCAGCGCCTTGCTGACCTCATTGCTAGTCGTTTCGTTCCGGGGGTAATCTTTATCGCCATCGGTACTTTCGTTATCTGGTTTGATTTTGGTCCTGAGCCCGCCCTGATATTTGCCTTGGTCAATGCTGTTGCCGTGCTCATTATCGCCTGTCCCTGCGCCCTGGGGCTGGCAACTCCGCTATCCATAATGGTCGGCACGGGGAAAGGGGCGCAAAACGGTATCCTCATCCGCTCCGCGGAAGCGCTGGAGACCGCTCACAAACTGCAGACAATAATCCTAGACAAGACCGGTACCATCACCAGGGGTAAGCCTTCACTGACCGACGTTGTTCCCGTAAACAATTTCACGCCTGATGAACTCCTGCGACTGATTGCCTCGGCGGAGCGTTCCTCAGAACACCCCCTGGGTCAAGCCATAATTCAGGGAGCCAAAGATAAGGGGATTGAACTATCCGACCCGGCTGATTTCAAGTCACTTACCGGTAAAGGTATTGAGGTGACAGTAGATGGGCACAAGGTTCTGGTGGGTAACCGCCGTCTGCTGGAAGATGCGGGTATTGAAATGAGTGCCCTTGAGGCACCCGCCGAGCGCCTGGCATCAGAAGGCAAGACGGCGATGTTTGCTGCCGTTAATGGCAGACCAGCGGGCGTTGTTGCCGTTGCCGATACGGTTAAAGAAGACTCAATTGCCGCCGTAGCGACCCTCAGGAGATTGGGCTTGGAAGTGGTGATGATTACCGGCGATAACCGCCGCACCGCCGAAGCTATCGCCCGACAGGTAGGTATTGAGCGGGTCCTGGCTGAGGTACTGCCGCAAGATAAAGCGCTGGAAGTAAAACGACTTCAGGGAGAGAATAAACTGGTGGGGATGGTGGGTGATGGGATTAATGATGCGCCGGCTTTAGCCCAAGCGGACGTGGGTATTGCTATCGGCACGGGCACTGACGTCGCCATTGAAGCCGCTGATATTACTCTTATCTCTGGTGAACTCAAGGGCGTGGTTACGGCGATAACCCTGAGTCGGGCGACTATGCGCAATATCCGTCAGAATCTGGTCGGTGCCTTCTTCTATAACACCCTTGGTATTCCCATCGCCGCTGGAGTCCTCTATCCGGCTTTCGGTCTATTGCTCAACCCGATGATTGCCGCGGCGGCGATGGCGCTCAGCTCGCTTTCCGTGGTCAGCAACTCACGCCGGCTCCGCAATTACAGAGCAATGCCCCTCATAAAATCGCCACCTCCCCCGGTCACCCCCAGGGTTGAGGTTAGGGAACAGCTAGTCCAGAAAGGGGAGGCGAAAGCACTGGTGAAAGACCCGGTATGCGGGATGGAAATTGACCCGGAGACCGCAGCGGGGAAAGAGGACTATCAGGGTAAAACCTATTACTTCTGCTCTACCGTCTGCCACCAGGCGTTTAAAGCGGAACCACAGAAATTCGTGTCAGGCTAGTCTTTCCGGGACTCTTCTTATCCAGTTTAGATACCCGAAGGTAATCACCGCCCCGGCAAAAATGATGAGGGCGATTATCTGAGCCTGTTGGAGTCCAGCAGCCAGAATGTTCTCCTGCCGCACAAAAGTCAGGATAAACCGCCCCACCGAGTAAAGCGCTAAGTAAGTCAAAAAGACCAGCCCACCTCGGGTGAAGTATTTGCCCAGTTTCGGTACCGCCAGCAGGACCAGCCCGTTCCAGATTATCTCGTAAACGGGGTAGGGGTGGGTCGGGACACCAAAGAGTTCTCCAGGGATGAGAGCATTAGGATGAATGTAAATGAACGACCAGGGTAAGTTGGCAGGACTACCATAGGCATCACCATTGACAATACAGCCAAATCGCCCGATTATTTGTGCTACCAGCAGGGCAGGAGTTACGGCATCAGCAAGGCGGCTCAGCGAAATATGTCTCACCATCGTATAAACGACGGCCGCCAAACCACCACCAATCAACGCCCCCCAGATTGCCAAGCCGCCATGCTGAAGCTGAAATATATGAAACGGGTTGCCCGCATAATACTCCCACTGGTCAACAACATGGAATAAGCGGGCACCCGTAATTCCGCCAATCAGCACCCAGGGCAACAGGGAATAGGCTTCGTCAGAAGGAATACCCTTCTTTCTGAATTCACGAACCCCAATCAAGACGGCGGCAATTACCGCCAGAATGATAAACAGACTGTACCAGCGGAACTGAAAACTGCCAATTTCAAAGATTACCGGGTCAATATTGATTATGATGCCGCTCATCTAAACCACTCCACCCGCCAAAAAGGCGGTGAGCGCCAGAACCAGCACTGCCGAAATCATCGTCCCTTTCTTCACCCGGTTCATATCCCATCGCCAGCTCCCCACCCAGGGACACAGATTGTGTCGCTGGATTGTCTCCAGCATAATGGTTATGCCCAGAATATTGGACAGGACACCCAGAACGATGAAGAAAAGCTGGTAGTCCACCAGAAATGCCGCCACCCCCGCCAGCCCCAAGAAGGGCAAAACATCACTCAGGTGATGGGCACAGCAGGCAATCATTGAACCGGCAGAAACACCACCAGACGCCGTCACGCTGGTAGTCGCCGTTGCTCGGCGTTCCTTAAGGCTCCGCCGAATAAAGGAAAATAGCCCCACCTGAACACCAAAGCCAATAGCCAAGAGCAGAATCCAGTACCAGAGCTTAGCGGTCTGCTCCAGGGCGTGCTTTTCATCCTGAAACAGGGTGATTATGCCCAGATAGACCAGAACCAGTAAGACCGCAGCAATTACCCCGATGAAGAAGTGCTTTCTTATAGCTCCCATTCAAAAACCCTCTCCGCCACCCCAGCCACATCCCGGATGATGAGCACAATGGACTTGGCTTTACTCTGGCGTAAAGAATCAGGCAAAGCAAAGGTCAGCCTACCATTGCGGTGATGACCACCGGATGCTGAGTCCCAGGAAGTGGGACGAAATTCACTTCCCTCCCCGTCCCTCAGCACTGCCAGTTGCTTCAGGTCGTAATCGTCTAGCTGGACCGAATGCGTGTTCATGGCAACATCAAAGACTAAAGAGTTTTTCTCTTCGGTAAGCCATTCCACGTCAATGGTAACTGCGCCGCCATTATTCGTTCTTACCACGCCACCCGTTGGAATCGGCAACGTTTTTTCCGAACTGGCGCAGCTGACCAGCACCGTCCCAATTAATAAGACAATTATTATGGACAGTAGAACAATCCTATTTCTTCTTACCTGCATAAACTGCCACTTTCTCCTCGTTCCTCACCAGCGGTTGTCCCACAGTGATACTTTCCAGGTAGCGCTGATAACCGCACTGCAGACACTGCTCGTACCAGCCGTCAAAATCCTGGTCAATGACCACATCTCCTCGACATCTTGGGCAGCTCTTTAATCTCAACATCGCAACCACCTGCCTTCCCACATATATAACAACGTGGTTCTGGTCCAAAAGTTTCATTTCCTGACATTTTAAAATGGTATTGGCTTTTTGTTATTTTGGCTATACGTAAGACTACGTAATTTCCGATGGGAAAAGGCACTAATTTTCCCGGGTTTATTAATGGCATCCCGAACTTCTGGACTGCTGATTTTCCTTGTCGCTTACAGCGCTACCCGGACCGTGGTCATGACCTCCCCCGCAGCATCCCCCGCCCTGACCACGCCGAACCAGCATTATCAATGCCAGCAGTCCGAGAGCGATATAGATGCCGTAGCTCTGCAAAAACTCTGCCATCTATTTCAACTCCTCAACTCATTCTATTAGCCCCACATTAAGCCAGTATGAGAAAATGCTTAATTTCAGGTTAGAATTTCAGACTCCAACCGGGTATGAAGCGGCAAACAACCTTGGCAGAAACATCGGAACGCGGCGCCGGTAGGTAAGGTATGCTTCCCCGAACTGACTCGCCATCTCCTTCTCTTCCCGCCGTGCCAGGCGGTAGTACATCAGCATGAGGATAGGGCACATAACCAGCGTAATGAGAGTGGGCCACTGGACAATCATGCCGATGGTTACCAGAAAGATGCCCAGGTATTGCGGATGCCTTACCAGGCGATAAAGACCCCAGGTTACCAGCCTGCCGCTGGCTTTGTGTATCTGCCGCCAGGCAATAGCCATCACCATGAACCCGATGAACATGACCAAGCCGCCAGCAAACATCAAAAGGAGGGAGACCTCCTCTGACCCGCCAAAGAAAACGCTGAGCAGGTTGCCATTGGTGTGACTGAAGGGGTTGGTCACCGGGTAACGGTTGCCCAGCACTGATGTCAGTATGTAAATAGTCAACGGGAAGCCGTACATTTCGGTGAAGAGAGCGACCATAAAGCCGCTGAGCGTCCCCATAGAACGCCACTCCCA
>CAZCEF010000019.1:7490-12595 GCA_964497695.1 uncultured Dehalococcoidaceae bacterium
CCCCGCTTCTTTTTGGATTCCTAGCTTCCACACTTACCTCCCTTATCTTGACGTATGAAGGAGCTCAACCTTCTGGTAGCTATCTCCCCTCCAAACCTCCAGAGTTATCGGGCTCCCCGGCGGGCATTCTCTCATCATCCCGAAAAGAGGGACATCCTCCCTCACCTCCGTGCCGTTAAAGGCGAGAATAACATCCCCCACCTTCAACCCGCCTTTATCAGCGATGCTGTCAGGGGCGACCTCGGTGACCAGCGCCCCGGAGTCCACCCCCAACCCATAATATTCCGCTAGCCGCGGCGTGACTGGCAGGTAACTGACACCCATACCAATCGGTACCGAATTCACTACTGCTGAAGCTGGTATTGAGTTCTCACCCCTATCTTGTAACGAGAAAACGAGTGCCGTTATCACAAGGACAGAGATAACCCCGATAACCGCCAGAACCACCCCGCCCCTCTTCCTCATCGTCATCTCCTCAAAAAGAGAGACACCATAAACACCTTTTCAGTATCTATGGTGCCACAAGGAGCTTAACTTGAGGTTAAAGGTTGCTTAGAAGTTGATTAGAGTTTGAGCCAGACGGTAAAGGTACTGCCCCTGCCGGGCTCGCTGGTCACGGTGACTCTGCCGCCGTGCTGTTCGGCAATCCCCTTTACAATCGCCAGCCCCAGCCCCGTCCCGCCACTGGTACGGGAACGCGCCTTATCTACTCGGTAGAACCGGTCAAAAATATGGGCTAGATGCTCTGGTGCAATGCCAATCCCGGTATCCGAGACTTCCAGGTTTGCCCAGTTGCCCTCACGATGCAAAGAAAGCGTAATTGTGCCACCCGGAGGCGTGTACTTGATGGCGTTGTCAATCAGGTTACCCAGCATCCGGCGGAGCCTCTGGGAATCTCCCATGACATGCAGGTCCTCGAGCTGACCGGCAGCTAGACGATGCTCCTTGACAACAGGCTGAAAGCGCTCCAGTTCCCCCAGAAGAATGTCCTTGAGCGATACCATTTCCCGCCGTCCCGGCTGACCCGACTCTATCTCCGCTAAGAAAAGTAGGTCGTTGACGATTTCTGCCATTCTTTTGGTCTCAGCTTCAATCGCTCTGAGTGATTCTTCGCGGTCCTGGTCACTGAGGTTTCTTTTCAGCAAGTCAAGATTGCCTTTCATTACTGTCAATGGACTTCTCAACTCATGAGAGGCGTCAGCGATAAAGTTTTTCTGCGACTGAAACGTTTTATCCAGCCGCTCAATCATATGGTCAAAGGTAGCTGCCAGCCGCCCGATTTCATCTGCCGGACCCTGATAACCCACTCGCCGAGTCAGGTCAGAGCTGGCCTCAATCGTCCGTGCCGTCAGAGTGATACGGCTTACTGGCGAGAGAGCACTGCGCACAATAAACCCGCCCGATCCTGCCGCCAGCACCAGAGCCAGCAGAATACTGGCAATCAGTGCCAACCGCACTTGGCTCATCGCCGTATCTACGTGTTTTAGGGACTGGGCGACTTCCAGAAGCAGAGTCTGGTCTTTCATATAAAGCGGGGAGACCATTATCCGGACACGAGCCCCATCGCCGGCAGCGACGGTGTGAATCGCCACTTTGCCGGCAAAACCCTGCTCAATCAGGGATGGGTTGACCGGCAGTTCTTGCTCACCGAGACTATCTGACTTAACCACCACCTTCCCGTTCTGGTCAATTAACTGGATATAAATTCCCGGTGAAGCAAATTCGTTTATCGGGGGCAGTCGGGAGTGGATAACTTCATAGTCCAGTGGCGCCGGGATTTCCTGGGGATTGAGCGTACCGTGCACTCTCGCCGAGTAGACCTTTAAAGTATCATCAATTTGACTGTTGAGGTATCTCTCCAGCAGAACATGAAGCACCGCGCCGGAAACGATGAGAATGGCGCCGAGGATAAGCGCAAACTGAAGAGTCAACCGCCACCGAATCGGCATCCCGCTACTCCTTCAAAACGTAGCCAACCCCCCGCACGGTGTGGATCAACCTGGGTCTTCCCCCTGCCTCTAGCTTGGAGCGAAGGTAACGCACGTAGACTTCAATCACGTTAGACTCCCCACCGAAATCATACCCCCACACCCGCTCATAGATGAGGTCACGCCTCAACACTTGGCGGGGGTGGCGCAGGAACAATTCCAGCAGGTCAAACTCTTGCGCCGTAAGCTGAATGATGTCATTGCCGCGTTTGACTTCGCGGGTTACCGTGTCAAGTGTCAGGTCGGCAAAACGCAGGACTTCTCTTTCCCGCGGCTGGCGCCTTCTCAGCAGAGCCCTGACTCTTGCCAGCAGCTCATCAAAGGCGAAAGGTTTAACCAGATAATCGTCCGCTCCGCTATCCAACCCCGCCACCCTATCGGCTACCGTCCCCTTAGCTGTCAGCATCAGTATTGGCATATCGCTTGCCTGGCGCAGTCGCTTGCTCACCTCAATGCCGTCCATACCCGGCATCATGATGTCCAGGATGACCAGGTCCGGCTCTCTTTCCCGGGCTTTGGTTAATGCTTCAGTGCCACTGCTGGCAGTTTCCACGGCATAGCCCTCGTAGGAAAGACCGCGCTTGAGCAAGCTCAGAATTTGCGGGTCATCATCAACAACCAGAATCCGCTGCATAAATAGACCTCAAAGAGACAAAAACCCTCTATTTTCTAGTTTACGATGAAAACCGTAGAGAGACAAATCTAAGTTTATTGACCCGGAAGTAAGTTTTATTTGTAGACTTTGGTTGTGCTGGAAAGCCCGCCATCAACGAGCAATTCCACTGCGTTGACGTACTTGGACTCATCGGAAGCCAGAAACAGGGCGGCAGAGGCAACATCCCACGCTTCACCCTGCTTGCCCGTCGGGGACATTGAGTCACGCCGGCGCCACATTTCCTCAACGTCGCCGCCAGAGTAGGTCTTAACCTGATAATGAGCAACCATCGGCGTCTTGATAAGCCCGGGCAGGACACAGTTAGCCCGAATTCCTCGGGCGGCAAACTCCAGAGCAATCTCGCGGGTAAAGGCGATTACCCCTGCCTTAGAAGTGGAATAGGCTAGGGCGGGGAAGGGCTGTGTCCGGATGGCACTCACGGAGGCGATATTGACTATCACCCCTTTGCCCTGTTTGAGCATATATGGGATGACGTACTTACAGGTCAGGAACATACTCTTCAGGTTCACGTTCATATGCTTATCCCAGCTTTCCTCGGTAGTATCAAGAGCACCGCCATACTGAATAATGCCGACGTTATTATGGAGGACATCAATCCTGCCGAATTTTTGAACACAGGTGTCCGCCATTCTCTGACAATCAGCGGCTTTTGAGACATCCGCCGGGAAGACGATACTCTCCCCACCTTCCTTATCAACGATGCTCTTGGTTTCTTCAGCGGCTTTCTGATTGAGGTCAACCAGCATCACTCTGGCGCCCTCGCGGGCATAGACGATGGCAGAAGCCTTACCGTTACCAATTCCCGGTCCAATGGAACCGGCGCCAGTAACAATAATTACTTTCCCCTTGACACGTTCGCCCATAATCTAACCTCCTTTAAGTTCAACGGGACAAGGCAACACCAAACGACGACTCGGCAAGACTTGAAGCTCTCGCCGGTGGTCGCCAAAAACGGCTAACTGAATAGCTACTGCCAAGGATAGATTAAGACTTTACCTGCCTCGCCACTAGCCGCCAGGTCCATCGCTTTCGCATAATCAGACAGCGGGAAACGATGGGTGATGACCGACTGCGGGTCGAACCTGCCCATGGCTAACAGGTTCTTTACCTGCCACCAAGTCCGCCACACTTCACGACCAAAGACGCCTCTGACAGTCGCCTCTTTCAGGACGATGTCTTTCTGAACCTCAAGCTCTACCGGTCCCGCCTGAACACCAACAATGCTCAGTCTGCCCTCGCGCTTGAGTGATTTTAACGCCTGTTTCAAAGCCTGGGCATTGCCAGTAAGCTCAATCGCCACATCCACCCCCAGCCCGTCCGTCCCATCCTGGATGGCTTTGACCGGGTCGGTCTCTTTGGGGTTAATCATAATTGCCTTCGGGGCAACTTTGGGCACCATTGCCAGTCGTTTGGGCACAATTTCCACCGCAAAGGTCTTGGTCGCACCAAATGCTGTTGCTGCACCGACGGCAAAGAGCCCAATTGGGCCGCAGCCAAAGACAGCGACACTCTTGCCATTTACTTCTCCCGCCATCACTCCGTGTGTCGCCACACCCAGAGGCTCGTAAATAGCACCAAGGTCCCCAGCAATATCTGGCGGGTGTTTCCAGCAGCACTGTTCAGGGACTTTGGCATATTCGGCAAAGGCGCCGTTTACAGTCAGCCCGAAGAGCTCTAGATTAGCGCAATTGAGTGCCCAGCCGTTCTGACAATAGTAACAAACACCACAAAAGATATGCGGCTCGGGCGAAACAATGTCACCCTTTTTGAGGTGGGTGCAGGCGCTCCCGACTTCAATGACTTCGCCGCAGGTTTCATGCCCGAGGACCACGGGGAGCTTCATCATCGCCAGCATCCCTGGCGAGGACTCATAGGCGTGGATGTCACTGCCGCAGATGGCGGTAGCTTTGACTTTGAACAAGACCTCCTTTGGTCCGACTTTGGGTGTGGGTAATTCGATTAACTCAAACCCGCGTGCCGCGCTTGCTTTGGCAACTGCTCTCACTTGTTAGGTCTCCTATTCTAGATTCTTACCCTTTTATCATTCGCTGTGGTAGCCAGGTGATGATTTCAGGGAAGGCAACACACAGCGCCAACCCGACGAGGATGAGCGCCACGTAGGGAATGACGCCTTTAATGACCTCCCCCATAGTCAGATTATACTCGGCCGGCACAGCACCCTTGCAGATGAAGATGGCGGCGGCAAAAGGCGGGGTCATGAAGGCGGTCTGCAGATTAACGCACACCATAATAGCGAACCACACCTGGTCAAAATTCAGTGCTGAGGCGATGGGAGTCATAATGGGCACCATAATAAACACAATCCCAATCCAGTCGATGAAGAAGCCGAGAAGGAAGATGATAAACTGGATAATCAAAAAGATACCCCACTTCCCTCCCGGTGCCGCCATCACCACTCGCTTGACGACATCGCCGCAACC
>CAZCEF010000020.1:0-1091 GCA_964497695.1 uncultured Dehalococcoidaceae bacterium
GCCAAACCGCAGACCAAAGCCCTTGATGAGGCAGGGCGAACCCGGTTTTTGGGTCATGCCGGGGAGGGCGCCGAAGTAGTTGTCAGTATTCTGCAGAGACTGAGGTTCACCGGCAAGGAAATCAAGCTGGTTGAGCTTATGGTCCGACATCACCTCCGCCCCACCCAGATGAGCCAGGAGGGACTCCCCACCCCACGGGCAATTTACCGCTTCTTCCGCGATACTGAAGACACCGGCATTGATACCCTTTTCCTGAGTCTCGCTGACCATCTCGCCACACGGGGACAGAACCTGGACTTGGAAGGGTGGCAACAGCATGCCGGGGTGGTTGAGTATGTTCTGGCGCGGCGCTTTCAGGAAGAGAACTTAGTTGTCCCGCCCAAGCTCATTGATGGCAATGATTTGATTAATATCTTCGGGCTGAAGCCAGGACCTAAAATTGGTGAAGCTCTGGAAGCGGTGCGTGAAGCACAAGCCGCTGGTGAAATAACGAGCCGGGAGGGCGCTCTAGATTTTATCAGAAAGCTACTGGCTTCCTGAAAATAAAACAACAGGTAGAAAAAGATGAGAAGAAACACGATAGTCTTATTTGCCATTATCGCCATTTTCATTTTCGCCCTCGTTTCGCTCTTTCAACCGCTGTTTGGTCGGGAAGAGATGCGTTTGGGACTTGATTTGCGCGGGGGCGTCCATATGGTCTATCGCGCTGACCTCACCGGTATAGAGAAGGGGAAGGAGGCTGAGGCGATTGATGGTGCTCTGGCGGTTATTGAAAGACGTATCAATATTCTCGGCGTCACCGAACCGGTGATTCAGAAGCAGGGCACCGACCGCATCCTGGTGGAATTGCCGGGCATCAGTGAGGCAGAAAGAGCCAAGCGACTTATCGGGCAGACAGCACTCCTTGAATTCCGTGAGCGGGTAACTGATGATAAAGGTGACGAGAAATGGATTCCAGCAACCGGTACCGTCAATGGTCAGAAGAAAGAGCTCACCAGCGCTTACTTCAAGGAAAATACCTACGTAACCACTGACAATTTCGGTGGGGTACTGCTCATTTTTGAATGGAACCAGGAGGGCAGTCAGCTTTC
>CAZCEF010000020.1:1191-6515 GCA_964497695.1 uncultured Dehalococcoidaceae bacterium
CCGATACTCGGTGCTGACTTCATTGATATGAGCATTAAGGCGGGAGTAATCGGCATAATACTGGTGATGCTGTTTATGATCTTTTACTATCGCCTGCCCGGAGTTTTAGCCAGTCTCGCCCTTATTTTTTATGGTGTCCTTGTGCTGGCAATTTTCAAGCTGATACCGGTAACATTGACTCTGTCGGGGTTGGGTGGCTTTATCCTGTCGCTGGGTATGGCAGTAGATGCCAATGTACTCATCTTTGAGCGCTTGAAAGAAGAACTATGGGCGGGGCGGACGCTGGGAGCCGCCATTGAAGCCGGCTTCAATCGTGCCTGGACCGCCATTTGGGACAGCAATTTCACCACTTTCATCGCCTGTGGTATCTTGTACTGGCTGGGTAGTAGTGTTGCTGCTAGCGCTCCCGTCATGGGCTTCGCCGTAACCCTTTTTATCGGTGTTGCCGTAAGCATGTTCACCGCAATCGTGGTTACCCGGACACTGATGCGATTATTCATCGGGACTCCTTTAGCCGAGAACCGGTCACTATTCACTGCTTACTTGAGGAAAGAATGATGTTTGACATTGTTGGTAAAAGGTTCTGGTTCTTTCTTATTTCGGCAGTCTTCATCCTGATTGGTGCCATCTCTTTGCTGGCCTTTGGACTGAAGCCCAGCATTGAATTTACCAGTGGCTCCATGCTGACGGTAGATTTTGAGCAAAAAGTAGCGCAAAGCCAGTTAACGGCAGAGCTGGCGAACCTGGGCTATTCTAATGTTATCATCCAGCGTACTGGGGCAGGTGATTACCTCATCCGTACCAGGGAGGTGAATGCCGATGAAAAGAAACAGCTGGAAGATGCCTTGTCGGCAAAGTTTGGCAAGCTTACCGAGACTCAATTTGACTCCGTCTCCCCGATGATAGCCGCTGAGACGGCTAAGAATGCGGGCATCGCCATAGCTATAGCTTCAATTGGCATTCTCCTCTACCTCACCTGGGCGTTCCGGCGTATGCCTCATCCCGTCCGCTATGGCACCTGCGCTGTAATTGCCCTGATACATGATGCCTTCATTGCGCTGGGTATTTTCGCTATCCTGGGCGGCATACTGAACTGGCAGGTCAACCTCATGTTCATCACCGGCATTCTAACTATTATCGGTTACAGTGTGAACAATATTGTGGTCATTTTTGACCGAATCCGTGAGAACCTGCGGCTCGGAGTCAGCCCTGAGTTTGAAATTGTGGTCAATAACAGCCTGGTGGAGACGCTGGGTCGTTCCCTCAACACGATTATTACCACGCTGATCGCCGTTTTTGCCCTGATGGCTTTTGTCGGGGCGACGATTCAGAATTTTGTCGTCGTTCTGATAATCGGTCTCATTGCCGGGACTTTTGACTCCATCTGCGTTGCCCCGATGCTGCTGATTGTCTGGGACAAAGGTGAGTGGCACCGGTTTGTTAACTGGTTGCCCTTTGCCGCCAGCCGGGCAAAAGGGTAGGTGATGGCGGGTGTTCTCTTCAAGAAGCGGTGCTGCCAAGCTTTCGCTGGCTGTGGTTTCGGGACTGGTGGTGTTCAAGATTGTGGTGGGTATCATCACCGGCAGCATCAGTATTCTGGCGCAGGCGGCGGACAGTACTCTGGACGTCTTTGCCGTGGCACTGACTTCCTTCGCCGTAGTTGTTGCCAACCGACCCGCCGATAGGGAACACCCATTTGGTCACGGTAAGGTGGAAAACGTTGCCGCCATAATTCAGGCGGGGCTGCTTTTCTCAGCGGGTATCCTGATAATCTATTCCTCAGTGCTGAGAATTGTGACCAAGCGATGGGAGGTGGAGCTGGCGGAGGCGGGCATCGCCGTTATGGTGGTGTCCATTATTACCAGCATTATCCTTTCCCGTTTTCTGCTTAAGGTATCACGGGCAACCGATTCAATCGCCCTGGAAGCCAACGCCCACAACATCGCTGCGGATGTTTATTCCACCAGCGCCGTGCTGGTCGGTTTGACGGCAGTCCGCCTCAGCGGACTTAATGTCATTGACCCCGTCCTGGCTATCGGCGTGTCCCTGCTTATTTTAAGGTCAGGCTACTTGGTCCTGCGGAAATCCTTTGGCGGACTGATTGATGTTAAGTTGCCCGAGGAAGAGGAAAAAATCGTCAAAGCGGCGATTATGGAGCACGTTGGCGAACTGGTCAATTTCCACGCCCTCCGTACGCGCAAAGCGGGAAGCCAGCGCTATATTGACCTGCACCTGGTGATGCCAGCGGATATCAGTGTGGAAGAAGCCCACCGCATGTGCGACCACCTTGAACAGGACATCGGAAGCAAGCTTAAATCAACCAGCTTGACAATTCATGTTGAGCCATGCAAAGAGGAATGTGAGAAATGCCCAGTTTCTCCCGAACATAGGAAGAAAACCTAGGGCAGGTCGTGGATTTTCTTTAGCGCCTCAATGAGCGTGGTGAGGGGAGGAGTGGCGACGCGGTAGGGTGGTGGACCTAAGGAGTCCTCTATCTTCTCGTTCCCCAATAGAACATCAAAGGTAGCCTTGACTGACTCGGTTACCGCTTTAAGATTATAGCCTCCCTCCAGAGTCAGCACCACCCGACCCTGACACAGCTCCTCGGCTAATTGCTGGATAGTCTTGACTATTTTGGCAAAGCCAGTCACACTCAGTTGCATCATTGATAGTTCATCTGCCCAGTGAGCATCATAGCCTGCCGAGACCATCATTAGCTGCGGCTTAAAACGCCTGACCGCGGGCATCACGATTTGTTCGTAAACGAGGGAATATTCACCATCGCCACAGCCGATGGGTAACGGGATATTGATAATATTTCCCCGGGCTTTGCCACTGCCGATTTCTTCCATGGCGCCGGTGCCAGGGTAATGAGGGTGCTGGTGGGTGGAGATATAGGAGACCTGTGGGTTGTCGTAGAAGGCTTCCTGAGTGCCGTTACCATGGTGGACATCAAAATCAATGATGGCGATGCGCTCCAGCTGATATTTATTCAGGGCATGCTTCGTGGCTATGGCGATATTATTGAAGAGACAGAAGCCCATTGCCTGCTGGCGGGTGGAGTGGTGACCGGGCGGTCGGACAAGGGCAAAGACGCTGCTCACCTCCCCAGCCATAACCGCATCCGTTGCTGAGATGACACCGCCAGCGGCATAAAGAGCCGCATCATAGGAATCGGTGGACATGATGGTATCAACATCAAGCCAGCCGCCACCCCTCAGCGCTACCTCCTGGATATGGGTAATGTGCTGGCGGTGGTGCACCTGGGCAATCTCATCAATGGTGGCGGGGCGGGGCTTTATTAAGGCTAATTTTGGCAGAGTTCCTGCCTTCTCCAGATAGGCAATGATTGCTTCCAGCCTTTGGGCATTCTCCGGATGCGTCCCCGTGTCATGCTTGAGATAAATGGGGTCGTAAACGTAGCCTACTTTCATAGCTTTCCTTTAGAATTTAGACCACCAGCCGGATGCCTGAGACTAAGAACCACCCCCCGAACCCCACCAGCAGCAGACTGCAGGCGATGAAGATTCCCTCTTGAAGCTTCTGTCCCCAGAGAGAGTGCGTGCGGAAAACGACATTTGAGACCAGCGTAAGCCAGATGAGGTCGCACAGCCAGTGGACAATAATAAATAGTGTTAAGCCTACTATCCCAAAACCAACGATTCTCATAATCAGCATCCCACCAATGGTCGCCCACCAGAGCAGAAAGAAGGGATTAAAACTGCTGGTGAGGATGCCAGCCGCAAAGGCACCGTAAGGCAGGTCCTTACCTTTCTGAACGACTTCCCTGCGGGCGCGGAACATGCTGATACCGAGCCAGATAATCATGCCACTACCGAGCACACTCAGCACAAGCTGGACCAAATTGTTTTTGAAAAACTGGGCGAAGCCAAAGTAGATGAGGAGGATGAGGGGCACTTCAATGACAGCATGTCCGAGAGATATCCAGACACCAGCCCAGGACGATTTATAACTTTTGGCGAGGGTTACGGCAAACATTGGTCCGGGCATCATAACCCCGGAGAAGGAAATAACAACAACGCTTAATAAGATAGGTAACATAAAAAATCTTTTCCAATCATAGCAGGTTTAGCGCCTATTGTAACCTTTAGGGCACTCTGTCCCCCTTTGTCCCCTTCCCCAAAGGGACTTAGGTGAGGAAGGGGAAAATTTTGAAAGAGGGGCTGACGCCCCCTCTGAGGCACCCCGCTTTAACTTATTATTAGAAGATAAATCCAAAATTCTAATTTCTAAAAAGCCTTGACGCAGATAGTAAAATGAGATGCCCATGTACGCCTTGTCAAGAAAAGAGAGGGGAAAACAGAGAGACCCTATGCCCCTCTCCTCAAGCAAAATTCCCCCTTCCCTTCTTAAGGGAAGGGGGCAGGGGATGGGTTCTCGCTTTTTTCTTCCCCCTCTCCTGCTAGGAGAGGGGGGACTGAGGGGGTGAGGTGTCCCTCATAGTATCAGATTTAATATCCCCCCCACCGCCAGCGCCGTTACCACCATTATCCCAGCTGCCTTCAGCATTCCCTCCACCCCCAGCTCCCGCACTAGAACAACAAAAGTGGCAATGCAAGGGAAGAACATCGCCAGAACCACACTGCCAATCACCAGTTGCCCCGGGGTTAAGGCGAGAGGCGCCAGCATACCCATCGCCACGTCCTTCCGCAGAAAGCCAATCACCAGAGCCACCACGGCTTCCTTAGGCAACCCCAGAAGACCGGTCACCACCGGCGCGGCAAAATTGGCGATAGCATTGAAGGCGCCGAAACTGTAAAGGATATTGATTACCAGCACTCCGCCCAGAATTATTGGCAGGGCTTCCTTCAAGAAACCGTAGACTCTCGTCCACAGTTTCTGCACCGATGCCCGCCATAGTGGTGTTCGGTAGGGTGGGATTTCAATCAGTAGCTCCGGGCTGAAACCCTTGATAATCCGGTTAAGGATAAAACCCAAAACAATCCACACCAGAAACAGCGTCAGATAAATAATCGCCACATACTGCCCACCCTGCCGCCCTACCAGCCCGAAAATCATCGCCTGGAGCGCGGCACAGGGAACGGCAATTGAAATCAGCGTTGCCGCGATAAACCTCTCTCGCTTGCTCTCCAGAATGCGCGTGGCTAAAATCGCCGGTACGTTGCAGCCCAGCCCGAGTAGAGTGGGGATAATGGCATAGCCGTGCAGTCCCAGTCGGTGCATAATCGTGTCCATCAGAATAGCCAGCCGCGGCAGATAGCCGATATCTTCCAATAGCCCCAGCACAAGGTAAAAGGAGATAATATAGGGCAAAACCATAGCAAATTCAATATATAGCGCCG
>CAZCEF010000020.1:6615-12536 GCA_964497695.1 uncultured Dehalococcoidaceae bacterium
TCATCCCACATGTTCAGGGCGATGACCATCGGGATTTTCTTTTCCCGAAGCTGAAGGGTCAAATTCAGGTTCCGCTCCAGATTGGTGGCGTCAACGACGTTGATAACCAGATTGCCGTTATTGAGCATCTGCAGAGCAATTTCCTCCGCCTGGCTGGTCGGCTCAAGGCTGTAAGTACCGGGCACATCAATAACCTCAGCTTCCTTGCCACCAAGTTTCATTGCACCCTGAGTATAGCCCACTGTCGTGCCGGGATAGTTAGCGGTTATGACGTGGACTCCGGTGAGTCGTGAAAAAACAACACTTTTACCCACATTGGGGTTGCCCATCAAAAGGATTTTCATCTTCAGTCCGGCTCAACAATAATCTTGTCCGCCATGCCAAACCCGATGGCGATGCGTGTTGCGCCCGATTGCACCGTTACCGGTCCGCGCATGAGCATGGAACTAATCTTGGTGATACGGCAACCTGCTCTGATACCCATACCTTCTAGGCGCGCTAGCAGACCATGACCACCCTTTACTGCCACCACCCTGCCGCTTTGCCCGGAAGACATCTGACGCAAATTCACCAGTTTGGCTTCTGCCATAAATCACCCTACCTATTGTTTCCTTTGAGTTATTCGGCTGGGCTGGCTTTAGTTACAGGCCGGTTGGCGGTCACCTGAGGTTGTCGGAAGTAAATGCCGAGAGCTAATACCAGATAGACAAAATATGCCATTACTTCCACCAGCGACGGATTGGCATTGTAACCAATAATCGCCGTCAGGAAGCGCCCCAGAGTTGATGTCTCCGACAGGACATTGTTCATATTCCACACGTGCTCAATCAACGGCGGAATAATTGCGGCTTCGTGCATCTCATGGATGCCATGAGCCAGCAGACCAGCGGCAAAGACAATCAGCACGATACTCGTGGCATTGAAGAATGTCCTTAGATTGAGACGCGCTGAGCCTTTGTAGATGCTGTAGCCCAACCCAATCGCCACCGCCAGCCCGAGAAAGCCACCGATAGTAAAGGCAACCGGCGATTCGGCAACGCGAGTGGCGGCAAAGAGGAAGAGCACCGTCTCAATCCCCTCCCGCACCACCACCACGAAAGCCAGCAGGATTAAGCCCAGAGACGAGCCACTGGTCAGTGCCGACTGTATTTGCGCCTGCAGGTGAGCTTTGATATTGATTGCCTGCTGGCGCATCCAGAATATCATCCAGGTAAGCACGCCAGCGGCAAGGAACATTGCCAAGCCTTCAAATATCTCTTCGGCGCGACCACTGAACTCCCCAGCGAGGAAAAAGATTAGTGCCCCCGCCACCAGACTGGTCAGGACTGCCAGCCCGCTGCCCGTCCAGACGTATTTGAAGCCCTGACGATTGTCTGTCTTGACGAGGTAAGCCAGAATAATCCCGATGACCAAAGCAGCTTCCAGCCCCTCTCTCAAGGTAATTAAAAGTGAACCCAGCATCTTACCACCTCCACCTTGTATTACAAATGCTATTCATTTGCATCTTCAGCATTAAAAAATTAATTACTATCTCTTGCGGCACTTAGCACAGTAGCCGGTTACGCGCACTTCTGTTTCCAAAATGTCAAAGTCTTTCGCCTCGGCAACATTCTTCGTGATGAAGTGCGACAAAGGCTGGCGGAACTCAATCACCCGACCGCACCCGAGACAGACCAGATGGTAGTGCTCGGCAGAGGGTTTCGCCTCGTAGTGATGATGGGCTTCATCAAAATGGAGTTCCTCTACCAGTCCCAGGTTCTTTAATTTCTGAAGAGTCCGGTAAACGGTAGACAGGCTGATGCGGGGTTCTTTTTCCTTCGCCCGGCGGTAGATTTCGTCGGCATCAAGGTGCCCCTGGCGGATTATCTCCAGAATCAAAGCCCGCTGGTGAGTGACCCTCATGCCAGCTTTATTTAATACTTTACGACTTGTGGCTAACATATTACCTTATTGCTAATGCAAACTATGTGCAATTTATTATTATAAACGAGAGAATGATAAATGTCAAGCTATCTCACTAGTTCAAAACCTATTTTGAAGCCTCATAAATCTCCTGGAGAATCCCTCTACCTTGATGGGAGAGGTTAGAGCCTGCCCTGAGCCTGGAGCCCTGACTCCGATGCAAATCTGGATAAGGGGTAGCGAATGGGTGAGGGGTGAAACTTCAGGCCAGCACAAGCCTAGAACCAGCCAAAGTGGGGCGTCAAGAGGGGTGCTAACCCCTCTTGTATTTCTGTCCCCTTCCCCGCACAAATCCCTCCCTTCCTCCACTCGGGGAAGGGGTAAGGGGATAGGGTCAGATACTACCAAAACTATACATGGCAATCAAATGTGGCACTAATAGCTAACGGAGCAGATTCAACCTCTTCCCCCTAATGTTGATTTGCCACTGGTGTAATGATATTATTTTGCTTAGTCCAGCCAGTAATTAATGTTTCGGGAGGTAAATTATGGTGCGAAAAGTTGGTATGGTGCATTCGGTGGCGGCTCTTGCCCCAATGTTTAATGACCTCGCCCGGGAGATTATGCCCGGAGTTGAGGTTGTCCATCTGGCGGACGAGGGTCTGCTCAAAGAAATTCTGGCAACGGAAAAACACACCCCCAAGATGGCAAGGCGCTTCGCCGCGTTGGCTAATTTTGCCGCCGATTCAGGGGCGGAAATCGTTATGCTCACCTGCTCCTCCCTCGGCCCCCTGATTGACCTTGCCAAAGACACGGTTGATGTCCCGATGCTCAAGGTGGATGAAGCCATGGCAGATGAGGCGGTTAAGCTGGGCAAGAAAATCGGCATTATCGCTACTGCCCACTCCACCCTAAAACCCACCTCTGACTTAATCAAACAGAGAGCGGCACTTGCCGGGAAGAAGGTGGAAATAGAGACAGCCTACTGCGAAGGTGCTTTCCCGGCGCTTCAGCGCGGTGATGCCGCCACACACGATAAGATGGTCAAGGAGAAGCTCGCCGAACTACAGAAGCGTGTGGAGGTCATTATCCTAGCTCAAGCTTCTGTCGCCCGTGTTGTCGCCCAGATACCCGATAGCGAAAAGAAAGTGCCCATCCTCTCCAGTCCCCGGCTCGGTGTCCAGCGACTCAAGGAGAAACTGGAGAGCCTCGGTCCTTCACGAAAGTGAAGGATAACTTCCTTGAAGGAGGACGACCGTGACGCAGGAAAGCCCAGCGAAAGTCAAAGTGCCCAAAATCAACCAGGTCGCCATCGCTGTCTGGGACATTGAGCAAGTAACCCATAACTTCTGGAATATCCTCGGTATTGGACCGTGGGAGACTTACAACTGGGAACCGCCACTAATCTACGACCGCAAGTACTATGGCAAACCAAGCTGGGCGCGCGAGAAAATCTCCCTGTGCCGTGTTGGCCCAGTGCAGATTGAGCTGGTCCAGCCGGTGGCTGGCAAGTCCCTCTATCGCGACTTTCTGAACGAGTACGGCGAGGGACTGCATCATCTCAACTTCTTAGTGGAGGACATAGATAAGACATCATCTTTACTCGCCGCACAGGGCTTCCCCAGCATTCTGAGCGGGCGCTACGGCGAAAAGTGTGGTTTCAGTTACCACCCCATCCCACCCCTCCACACCCTGTGGGAGCCGGTCTGCGTCGGCCCCAAGAGCATTCAGCCCATCTGGCTGCCCGACACCTCCCAACCCAGCCCGGCTAAGGTCAAGGTGACGGCAGTTAACCAGATAGCCATTGCCGTCTGGGACCTAGAGACAGTAGCCCGCAACTTCTGGAATATTCTTGGTATTGGACCCTGGGAACTCTATGACTGGGAACCGCCCATGATATACAACCGCAAGTACTATGGCAAACCAAGCTGGGCACGGGAAAGAATTGCCCTCTGCCGCGTGGGCGGTGGCGTCCAGCTGGAGCTTGTCCAGCCGGTTGAAGGCGAGTCCCTCTATCGCGACTTCCTGAATAAGCACGGTGAGGGACTCCACCACCTCAACTTCTTGGTGGACAACATTGACGAGACAATGACCCAGTTGACCGAAGAGGGTTACCCCAGTATCCTGAGCGGGCGCTACGGCGAAAAGTGTGGTTTCAGTTACCACCCCATCCCACCCCTCCGCACCCTGTGGGAGCCGGTCTGCGCCGGTCCCAAGAGCATTCAGCCCACCTGGATTCCCCAGCCACCTGCCTCCGCTTGAGGAGCTCAGAAGCCCAGAAAGTTATCAGGGCGTCGGTCATAGTCTTCTCTTTATTTCTGAGATGGCGCTTTTCGCCGCCAGTTCCCCCTGGGCAATCGCCTCACGGGCGCGGTAGAACTCGCCGTATCTGATGTGCCTCACCCGTGGTTCAATAACCACATCCGCCCCTGCCAGGCTGGACTTTATCCGCACATAAGTGGCGATATAAATTGACTGCATCAAAATATGAAAGAGGTTAGGCTCCTTGACTTTCGCCTTGTTTACCTCTTCGTTCGGGTCGGGGATATCATGGATTACGTTCACTGCGATGACGAAATCGGCACCCAACCGCCGCACCACGCTTACCGGCACCGGATTAACGATGCCACCATCCACTAGATACCTCCCCTCTTGCTTGATCGCCGTAAATATCGCCGGTATTGAGATACTGGCACGAACCGCGTCAAGCACTGAACCCTGGTCAAAGACCACTTCGGCGCCGGTAGACAGGTCAGTTGCCACGCAGGCGAAAGGGATTTTTAAATCGCTGAACTCAATATCGCCGCCAAGGTATGTTTTGAGCAGGTCCTTAATTTTCTTACCCTTAATCAGACCGGTCTTGGGCAGGGAGGGGTCAATCAGTGGTGCCCATTTTTTCCAGCCCATCTCAAGAGCCAGGTTTCTAATATACGCTGCGTCCAGAAGCCGGGCGTAAAGGGCACCAACCGCCGCGCCAACGCTGGCACCAGCAATCATATTAATCGGGATACCCTCTTTTTCCAGAATATTGAGCACGCCAATATGCGCCATCCCCCGCGCCGCCCCTGACCCGAGTGCCAGCCCCACTTTCTTCTTGACCAATTTGGAGAAGAGCTTTTCTAGCCCCACAGTTCCTCAATGTCCTTTTCCGCTTTGCCTTTCACTCCCGCCTCACCGGCAAATTCTTTATACGACTTTGGCGAGCCGTATTCCCTGGTGCGAATGACAATGGGCATCGGCACAGCGTGCCCAAAGATGAGCGCCTGCTGCCGGGACTCCAGCCGCGCCAGCACCGATTTCAGTTCACTCTTGCCGGAGACGCCCGCCAGGACGCTATCAATATCCCGCTCGTTGTCAAGGAGGCAGGTGATTTTGGTGCCGAGCTGGGACATCACCTCGCTATCAATGCCGCTGGGTCGCTGGTCAATAACGAGCAGAGTTACATTATATTTGCGCATCTCGCGGGCGATAGTGCCGAAGATAGTCTGGCTGGCGACCTCCGGATTGAGGAATTTGTGCGCTTCCTCAATGGTGATGACCAGAGGCGTCGGCTTTGCGGTGTCCTCGCCCATCGCCTTCTCCATACGGTCGCGGTACTGGGCATAGATGCGGCGGGTGAGTAAATTTGCCACGAGGACATATGCTGTGATATCCGTATACCGCCCGAACTCCAGCACCACGTTTAAGCCGCGGTCCAAGTCTTCCAAGATGCGCTTGACCGGATTATCCGGGGAGTGGGGCACCAGGAAGGGCAGTCGTCCAATCGTTGCCAGCCCCCGCTGTAAGCTCTGAAACGTACTTTCGTGGATTCTGGTGTCGTCCAGCACTTTTTTGATTTCTTCAGCATCCTTCAAGTTGATGGTCGTCTGAATCCAGTCCTTACTGAACCTCCGCCGTAGCTGGTAGGTGGCTTCTATTGCCAGGTCGGTCAGGTTCAGTGTCTCCCGGAGTAGCACCATATCCTCGGGCTCAATCTCATCGTAGCCAATTCTGACGACGAAGTCGGTGCTGACCTTGCG
>CAZCEF010000021.1:0-2582 GCA_964497695.1 uncultured Dehalococcoidaceae bacterium
CGATTAGCCCCCCGGCTGGTTGAGCAAGCCATCCGTACCAGAAACATCCATTTCCCTCCTACCACCCTCCTTTGCCTGGAAAACACGCACAATCGCTGTGGTGGTGCTGCCCTGACTCCGGAATACACGGCTGAGATTGCCGACCTGGCTCACCGCAATGGTCTTAAAGTCCATCTGGATGGAGCGCGTATCTTTAACGCCGCTATCTACCTGAATATTCCTGCCAAGGAGCTGGCAAAGCCTGCCGAGTCGGTCTGTTTCTGTCTCTCCAAGGGTCTCAGCTGCCCCATCGGCTCACTAATCTGCGGCAGTAAGGAATTTATTGAGCGAGCGCGCAAGTGGCGCAAGATGCTCGGGGGTGGGATGCGTCAGGTGGGTGTCATCGCCGCAGCCGGCATTGTTGCCCTGGAGAAAATGATTGACCGTCTGGCGGAAGACCATGCTAACGCGGCAAAACTGGCTCGTGGCTTGGCTCAGATTCCTGGCATTACTATTCAGCCGGAAAAATTCAAGACCAACATCGTCATTTTTGAGTCGCCGGCGACGATGTCTGGACCGGAGTTCATTCAGGAGATGAATGCTCGGGGTGTCAAGATGGGCAATCGTGGTGGGCGGGTAGTGCGGGCAGTTACTCACCGGATGATAAGTTCGGCAGATATTGATGAAGCTCTCAAGCGCATTGCCCGTCTGGTGCGGGAGAAAAGCTAGACTGAAGCCACCCGGCGAGTATGTCAAGGAGTCCACCTTGGTTGACATAGCGACTTTACAGGACATCTTGAAAGTTTCATTCAAGAATCCCTCACTGCTTCAGCAGGCGATGGTTCATAGCTCCTACGTCAACGAGAACCCTGGTCTGAGACTGGAGGCGAATGAGAGATTTGAGTTTCTTGGTGATGCTATTCTGGGTCTGATTATTGCCGAAAAATTATATGAAGACTACCCCGACCTTACCGAAGGGCAGATGACCCGGCTCCGTTCCGCTCTTGTCCGCCGGGATACGCTCGCTCATATCGCCCGCACCCTTAAACTCGGCGACTATCTCTTTCTGGGTAGGGGGGAGGCAGCGAGTGGTGGGCGACATAAGACGGCTAATCTGGCGCGAGCCTTTGAAGCCCTGATTGCGGCGGTATTTCTTGACCGCGGGCTAATTGTGACGCGGCGGCTTGTCTTAAAGCTGTTCCAGGGAGAGCTGGCTAAATTAATCCAACAGGGCAGGGTCACCGATTACAAATCCCAACTGCAGGAGCTTATCCAGTCCAAATATCGTTCATCACCTTACTATCGTGTCATTGAGGCGGAAGGTCCAGACCACGCCAGATTGTTTACGGTTGAAGTGATTGGGGGAGGCATGGTGCTGGGGAAAGGCTCGGGGAAAAGCAAAAAGCTAGCCGAGGCAGAAGCTGCCCGGAATGCTCTGGAACGTCTGATTGACTTTACACCCTAGAGCCTATTTGTTAAACTACGAGTGGAGCATCTTTTTGGGACTGAAGAGGTGATGCTATATGGGCAGTAAGGATTACCGATGGCGGGAACCAAAGAAACCGAAAAAGAGTGCCAAGAAAATTGAGCCGGTTACTATTCTACCTCAATCAGTAGAGGTAGAAGTAATTGGCAAGCGTAAGAAGAAGCGAGAGGAAGAGGCAGTTGAGGAGGAGGCAGAGGAATAGTTGCGTCCTACCAAGAGCTTTACCGTACGGGTGAACTGAAGACCCGCGTTGAAAAAGCCAGAGCCATTCTGGAGAACTGCCATCTTTGCCCCCGCCGCTGTGGGGTTAATCGTCTGAAGGGAGAAAGCGGCAAGTGCCGCGCCACTGACCGGGCGGTGGTTTCCAGCTTCGGACCCCATTTTGGCGAAGAAGCACCACTAGTGGGCAGGTTTGGTTCGGGGACTATCTTTTTTACTCACTGTAACCTACGCTGTCGCTATTGCCAGAACTACGCCATAAGTCAACTGGGTGATGGTAGCGCCGTTACCAGCGATGAAGTGGCCGGAATGATGCTTTCCCTTCAAGCCAAGGGCTGTCACAATATCAATCTGGTCAGTCCCACCCACGTTGTCCCCTTTATTCTGGAAGCGCTGGAAGTGGCGGCAGGCAAGGGGCTCAATATTCCGCTGGTCTATAATACCGGCGGCTATGATTCTCTGGAGACAATTGAACTGCTTGATGGCATTGTTGATATCTATATGCCGGACATGAAGTACTCTGATGCCAGAATCGCTGAGGAGCTATCCGGAATAAAGAATTATCCGGAAGAGAATAAAGCCGGGGTAAAAGCAGAGCACCGTCAGGTAGGCGACCTCCAGACTGATGCTGATGGCGTTGCTCAGAGGGGTCTGCTGGTGCGGCACCTCGTTTTACCTAATCGCTTGTCAGGAACGGAAGAGGTGGTCAGGTTCCTTGCTGAAGAGATATCACAGGACACCTACTTGAATATAATGGCGCAGTATCATCCTTGCTATCAGGCTTTTGAAATACCTCAGCTATCTCGCCCGATAACCAGGCAGGAATTTCACGAAGCGGTTGACCTGGCACACCAGCACGGCTTATACCGGTTGGATAGAAAGCTCTAGACTCCACCCC
>CAZCEF010000021.1:2682-12412 GCA_964497695.1 uncultured Dehalococcoidaceae bacterium
AAAAGCCTTATCTTTCTGGCTCAACCTGTGCTATCATTCTGATATGCCAGAAAACCTTGCCACGCTTCACGCCATAATTTATGGTCGGGTGCAGGGGGTCTTTTTCCGCGATTTTGTGCGGGAGCATGCTCACCGATTAGGACTGTCCGGCTACGTGCGCAACTTGCCTCAGGGTATGGTGGAAGTGTGGGCGGCGGGAGATAAAACCAGACTGGAAGAACTGGTCAACTATCTCAAAATCGGACCACCCGAGGCTAAAGTGGCTAAAGTAATTACCAGCTGGTCAGAGTACCAGGAAGGCTACTCTGGTTTTACTATCAAATATTAGCCCGCTCTCGCCTTTTTCACTGCCTCAACGAATTGCTTCGCTTTTTCGGTTATGATATCATATTTCTTTTCGGCGACTGCCTTCCTGTCAACGAGGGCTGCCCCCACTGCCACTGCTACTGCCCCGGCTTTGATGAAGTCGGGCGTGTTTTCTAGAGTCACCCCACCCGTCGGCATCAGTCTGACCTGCGGTAGCGGCGCCTTAATATCTCTCAGGTACTGTGGTCCCGCCACTCCTGCCGGAAATACCTTAACGATGTCGGCACCGGCTTCCCAGGCAGTCAGTATCTCGGTTGGTGTGAAGGTCCCCGGCACAACCACCTTACCATAGCGGTGGCACAGCTCAATTACCCTCAAATTCAGCGTCGGCATGACCACATATTCCGCTCCAGCGAGTATGGCTGCTCTCGCCGTCTCCGGGTCTAGAACCGTTCCGGCGCCCACCAGAACCTCATCTTTGACCATACTTTTGAATTCCTTAATGACATCAATGGCATTGGGGACGGTCATCGTTACCTCTACTGGTTTGACGCCGCCCTTGGCAATGGCGCGACAGACTTCCAGTGCTTCCTGGGCGCTCCCCACCCTGACCACCGCCACAATCCCGCAGTCCATGATTTCACGCAGGGTCCTGTCTTTACTGTCCATATTTACCTCCAAAAGAAAAGAATTTAGCCTTGAGACGGGCGAATGCCATAGTAACTTTCGCTTCGCAGCAAACGAGATAGAATGTGTGGGGCAGTGCGGTAGGTATCGCCGCCACGCCATTCGGCTAATTGCCGGGAGAGCTCTTCTAGCTCAAGAGGCTCATTCCCGTTGGAAAGGAAAATGCGGAAGATGCTCTCCAGTATTGGCTGGCTGTCATTAATAAAATCGGGGACGCCGGCACAGCAGTCTTTAGCCGCGGCGACAATCCCGTCGGGTGGCAACTCTTTCTCCTCCACTCGTCGCCGGCACTTATCACAAAGAGAGTTTCTGACCACATAAGAGAAAGAGCGGCGGTTCTGCTCGTACCAGTCTAAATCAATAAAGAAACGCCCTTTGAGTGATTCGGTGGTGGTGTTTTCTTTAGGCATATAACCACTCCTGTTTAAGTTTCTAGCTCAACTTTAGCCGACTTAATTAAGTCCAGGTGCTCTATCTTAAGTCCCAAGGTATCGCAGACTTCCCGGTCAACCTCATACGGCTCACCGACAAAGATTTTACCATATTGTTCCGTCTTGCCTTTGGTCAGACCATTCTTGACAGAGAGCTTTTGCTTTGCCTCCACAATGCCCAGATCAAAGGGAAGGGTGAAATAGAGGTCAGCCAGGGCTTTTTCAATGCCCAGTTCGTAGAGAGCACCCCAGCCACCGGCTTCCTCACCGTGATACTTACTGCTGGGGAGTAAAGTAAGCAGGTTTTCAATGGTGAGGCTGGGGCGACTATCAAAAATCCGGAGCGGCGCCACGCTTATCAAGTAGTCGCTGGAAATGATGACATTGGGTACCCAGAAGGTTGGAACTATCAGAGGTTTGGGCAGTGGGTTATCCACCTCAACCCAGACACAGTCCTTCACATCTAGGCTCAGCACTCTCGGGAAATCGTAGCCCAGCGCTTTATATATGGGGTCAACCGGCTCGCCATTAGCCGTCCCTTCCAGCAGGATAATATCGGCGTCACTCACCTCACGGATACCTTCTATTATCGCCGCCAGTATCTCGGGGCTGGTCGTGACGGGGTAGGGAATAGGGTCAGTGGCACAGGGCTTTATCAAAACGCGCCGTGCCCGGGAGATAACGGACGGCGCCTTAAACACAAACTCGGAAGCCTCGTATATCAAACCTTCCTCCTCAAGAAGATTCGTAGGCTTCTTATCTCACCAGCTCTTTTTAGACCGGACGTCATCGCCACCAGCGTTCTCGCTAGCAGGTTTTTCGTGGCTGTTTTGACTGGAATGTATTCCTCGTTGAGGTATAGGTCAACGTTATTTTCCTCATTCTGCCTCAGCAGAGTGCTCTCAATTAAGTCAATGATTTTCTTGGTCTCCTCTTTGGCAAACTGGGGGACTTTAACGTCTACTGGTGCGTCGGTGACAATTGCCAGCAATTGTTCTAGTGGGCTTAATAAATCCTTACCCTGGTCCTCGCGGTGGACTTCAATTTTGGGGTAACTGCTTTGTTTGAAACCCTCGGTCAGAATGAGGTCATAATCGGGACAGGCAAAACTGGCTAAGTCCTCCGGGGAGAAGTCACCCTCAATATTTTTGAAGACTGCTAATTTGTGCCCTGAGGTAATGGCTGAGGCATCACTGCCTGCCCGACTGAATCGCCAGGTGTCCTTGTTCACCGTGTCCACTTCCAGGTTTTCGGCGGAGTGCTTGATGACCGCCACCCTATAGCCACGCCGTTTCAGTTCGGTAATCAGGCTTTCCAGTAGAGTTGTTTTGCCTGAGTTTGACTTCCCCACGATAGACAGAATTGGTGGCATTAGAGATTCACTTCCTCGTTCCAATCCAGCATCATTACCTTAACGATTTCGCCCACTTTGACTTGAGTCTTATCTTCTGGAATAATCGCCAGCCCATTTGCCAGGCTCATTGAGGTCAGAATCCCTGAGCCCTGGGGTCCGGTCAGGCGGGCGAAAAACTTGCCAGCTCGCTTCTCCACAATCGCCCTGAGGAAGACGCGCCGTCCATCGCGATTCGCCACCGGCTCTTCTAGGACAGCTTCAATCGTCGGTTTAGTCAGGTTCTTTTTACCCAGCATCTTGAGAATGGCGGGTCGGGCAAAGAGTTCAAAGGTGACCATAGAGCTGACCGGGTTGCCCGGGAAGCCAAGGTGTGGTATCTTCCTCCCCCTTTTGCCTTTAATCGTGCCGAAAGCGAGCGGTTTACCCGGCTTCATACGTACCGTCCAGAAGGTTATTTCCCCTTCTTTCGCTAGCACATTTTTCACCATATCGTAGTCGCCCGCCGAAACGCCGCCACTGGTTATCATCATATCGGCATCCTGTGCCTCGTGGAGTTTTTTGACCAGTGATTCCTCAGTGTCCCGTGCGATGCCCAGAGCTCGGGGGATGCCGCCGTAGCGCTTGACCAGTGCGGCCACACTGTAGGTATTACTGTTGTAAATCTTGCCCTGGGGAAGGGGATGGTCAATAGCCACCAATTCGTTCCCCGTAGCCAGAATGGCTACCACCGGACGCCGGATTACGGATGCCTTGCTCTTACCCAGTGAAGCCAGAATGCCGACCTCTGCCGGTCTGATTACCGTCCCCTTCTTGAGGACCAGCGCCCCCTTGACGATATCTTCGCCGGCGCGGCGGATATTGGCACCAGACTTAACTTTACATAAAATACCAATCTCATCTAACGGCTTACCTTTGCGCTGAGTCTCATCGGTGTCTTCAAACTGGACGACGGCATCAGCGCCTTTGGGGACAGGAGCGCCCGTCATAATACGGAGGACAGTGCCGGGAGTTACTTCTTTCTCGGAGATGGTACCGGCAATAACCGTATCAATAACACGCAGGATTTTAGGGGACTTGTCGCTGGCGCCTTCGGTGTCTCCGGCTCGGATAGCATAGCCATCCATTGCCGCGTTATCCAGCGGCGGTATATTGATATCAGAATAGACATCCTGTGCCAGCACTTGTCCCAGTGTATCCAGAATTGGCGCCTCTTCCGCTTCCAGGGCGCCAACACAGCTCAGAATCTTCTCCAGAGCCTGGTCAACACTTATCACGATTCGTTTCTCCTTCAGCGATTTCTCTGGCTTTTGCCAAATCGGCTTCAGTATTGATATTGAAAAAACTGAGGTGACGGGGGTCAAATTTCTCTATTTCCTCCGTTTCAACATACCTCACTCTAACCAGGGAGAAAAGCTGGCTGACGTGGAGCTCGTTGTTAGTTATCATCCGTTCAATTGGCGAGAGGCAGGATTTGGTATAAACGGCGTGGAGCGGCTCCACCAGTTTGCCAACTCTCGGCACAATCAGGTCATAGCTATCGGCAAGGCTAAGCATGTAGCGCAGTAGTTCCGGGTTCAAAAAGGGCATATCGGCAGCAACGACAAGGTTGAAGTGAGTGCCTGATGCTTTTAATCCGGTGTAGATACCACCCAAGGGGCCCTTGCCGGGATAAAAATCGGTTAAAACTTTTATCTTTGGATTTCTGATAAACTGCGGGATAGTCGGCTCTCCAGTCGTAACAATAATAATATCGCGGCAAACTGGGCTTAGGCAGGATACCACCTGTTCCAGCAAGCTTTTGTTGCCTATAGTGACAAACGATTTATTTTGTCCAAAACGTAAGCTCTTGCCGCCAGCAAGAACGATGCCACTAGCTTTCAAAATATTTAATTACTCCAGCTCCCTCCAACCACCCTATATTCATTTTACCACATCAGTCAATAGCGGGGGGAGGTTCAATAGTGCTTCGTCAACGGTAAGATGGCGTCGCCAGGTGATTCAAATTTGTTACCCAAGAGCGCTTAGTGTTACAATATTGCGTGGAGTTCCTCAAATGCCGTCAGATTCAATAATCGTTAAGGGTGCGCGTGAGCACAACCTGAAAAACATAGATGTTGTCATCCCACGGGACAAGCTGGTAGTCATCACCGGCGTTTCCGGTTCGGGGAAAAGCTCACTTGCCTTTGATACCATCTATGCTGAGGGTCAGCGGCGCTACGTGGAATCCCTGTCTGCCTATGCGCGCCAGTTTCTCGGCAGGATGGAGAAACCGGACGTTGATTATATTGAAGGCTTAAGTCCCGCCATTTCCATTGACCAGAAGGGTCCCAGTCGGAACCCGCGGTCAACTGTGGGCACCACCACGGAAGTCTACGATTATCTCAGGTTGCTCTTTGCCCGGGTGGGGCACCCCCACTGCCCCAAGTGCGGTCGGGAAATTACCATGCAGACTGTCCAGCAAATCGTTGATGCCATCCAGAACCTCCCCGAAAAAAGCCGCATCATGATCCTGGCACCGCTGGTCAAAGACCGCAAGGGCGAATACCTGTCGGTGTTTGAAGACCTGCGCAAGTCAGGCTATGTCCGGGTGCGAGTTGACGGTGAAATCCACGACCTCTCGGAAGAAATCAAGCTGGACAAGAATAAGAAGCACACTATTGAAGCCGTGGTGGACAGGCTGGTCATCGGGCAGAGCGGCAGTAACGCCCGCATTGCCGATTCAGTGGAGACTGCTCTGAAACTGAGCGCTGGCATTGTATTGGTCTCAATCGTTGGCGGCGAAGAACTGCTCTTCTCCGAGCACTTTGCCTGTGTCTACGATGGTATCAGCCTGGGCGAAATTGAGCCTCGCACCTTTAGCTTTAATAGTCCCCACGGCGCCTGCCCCGCCTGCACTGGCTTGGGCGTCAAACTGGAAATAGACCCCGACTTGGTTATTCCGAACCATGACCTGTCTATTGCCGAGGGTGCCATTCGTCCCTGGCAGTTCCAGACGTGGTACTATGACCAGCTTGAGTCGCTCGCCCGGCGCTACGAGTTTTCCCTACACACTCCGGTAAAAAACCTGACCCGAGAGCAACTCCAGCTCCTCCTCTACGGGGAGGGTGGGGAAGTCTACCGCTACCGAAATCGCTTCGGGCGCATTCGGGAATACTTTTCGGGCTTTGAAGGCATCATCCCCCGCATGCAGCGACTCTACCGCGATAGTGAATCAGAGCACACCCGTGCCGATATTGAGCACTATATGGTCACACGAATGTGCCCGGTCTGCCAGGGCAAGCGCTTAAAGCCTGAGTCACTAGCCGTGACCATTGGCGGCAAGAATATTATGGATGTCAGCGCTATGTCTGTTGTCCAGGCGATGGCGTGGGTGAAGGAAGTCAATGCCAGTGTCCTCAATGAGCGCGAGAAAATGATTGCCGAGCAGATTTTCAAGGAAATTTTAGCCCGCCTTGGCTTCCTCAAGGACGTTGGGTTAGAGTACCTGACCATTGAACGTACCTCGGGGACGTTGAGCGGTGGTGAAGCTCAGCGTATTCGCTTGGCGACCCAGATTGGCAGCGGGCTGATGGGCGTCCTCTATATCTGCGATGAGCCAACGGTCGGTCTGCATCCTGCCGATGACGCCCGTTTGATTAGCACTCTGAAACGACTAAGAGACCTGGGTAATACCATTCTGGTTGTTGAACACGATGAAGCGATGATGCGCGCCGCCGACCATATTATTGATATGGGACCTGGGGCGGGAGAGCACGGTGGGGAAATTGTCGCTACGGGGACTCTGGCAGAGATTATGGCGGCGAAAGGCTCAATTACCGGGCAGTACCTCAGCGGTGCGAGGCAGATTCCTTTACCCGGTCGTCGCCGTCCCGGTAACGGCAAAGAGATAGTTGTCCGAGGCGCGCGGCAGAACAATCTGAAGAACATTGATGTCCACATCCCGCTCGGCAAGTTTGTCTGCATCACCGGCGTTTCGGGTAGCGGCAAGAGTTCCCTCATTGATGAAATTCTTTACCGGAAACTCGCCTGGATTCTTTACGGCTCAAGGGAGCGGGCAGGCGATTGCAATGAAATCATCGGTGTGGAGCATATTGACAAGGTCATTAATATTGACCAGTCACCCATCGGGCGGACGCCGCGCAGTAACCCCGCCACCTATACCGGCACCTTTACCCCAATCCGTGAACTTTTTGCTACAGTTCCTGAAGCTCGTTTGCGAGGCTATGCGCCGGGTCGGTTCTCCTTCAATGTCAAGGGCGGTCGCTGCGAAGCCTGCCGGGGGGAGGGCTACATTCAAATTGAGATGCAGTTCCTGCCCGATGTTACCGTCCCCTGTGAAGTGTGCAAGGGGAAGCGCTATAACCGTGAGGCTCTGGAAATAAGGTTTAAAGACAAGAACATTGCTGAAGTGCTGGATATGACAGTGGAGACTGCTCTTGCCTTCTTTGAGCACTTCCCTAAGGTCAAGAGCAAGCTGGAGACTTTGTGGGACGTCGGGCTGGGGTATATCCGACTCGGTCAGCCAGCGCCGACCCTTTCCGGTGGTGAAGCCCAGAGAGTCAAGCTGGCGACGGAGCTATCAAAGAGGTCAACGGGCAAGACGCTCTACATTCTTGATGAACCCACCACTGGTCTCTCCTTTGAAGATGTGGCGGCACTACTCAGAGTTTTGCAGCGGCTGGTTGATGCTGGCAACACGGTCATTGTGATTGAACACCACCTGGATGTAGTGAAGAATGCCGATTATATCATTGACCTGGGACCCGGCGCTGGTGATAAAGGTGGCTATATTGTCGCTACGGGCATACCTGAGGAAGTGGCTCAGGCGGCGACGTCCGCCACGGGGCAGTATTTGACCAGAGTACTAGTCAAGGAGCCAGCTCTAGTCAGGTAGCCTGAGGTTGAGTTCTCAAGCCGGTAGGGCTTATTTTGGTTTGGGAGGGGTTTGCCTGTGATGGAAAGTAGGCAACCCAAATTTTTTTATGGCCATATGGTGGTGGTGGCGGCGTTCCTGATAATGCTGGTGATGTGGGGAGCATACTATAGCTTCGGTGTTTTTTTCACCCCACTGCTATCTGAATTTGGCTGGACGAGAGCGATGACTTCTGGTGCCTTCTCGCTCTCCTTTGTTCTCACCGGAGTTTTCGGTATTTTTGCCGGTAAGCTGACCGACCGTTTTGGTCCGCGTCTTGTGGTTAGTATCTGTGGTGGCTTCCTGGGTCTGGGCTATCTCCTGTTATCCACGACAAACGCTTTCTGGCAGCTTTACCTGTTCTACGGGATTGTGGTCGCTTTGGGCATGAGTGCCGCCATCATTCCATTACAGTCAACCGTCGCCAGGTGGTTTATCAGAAGACGGGGAATGATGACTGGTCTGGTGGTAGCTGGTATCGGGGCGGGCATGTTGATTATGCCACCGATAGCTAACGGGCTTATTGATAACTATGGCTGGCGCACCTCTTACGTCGTAGTTGGTGTTACTGCTCTGGTCTTCATCACTTTAGCGGCACAGTTTCTCCGGCGCGACCCGGCACAGATGGGGCTATTGCCTCATGGTGAGGCAGCAGTGATGGTAAATAATAGTGTCATGAATCAAGGACTTGCCCTTGGCGAAGCGCTCAGCACCAAGCAGTTTTGGCTGCTTGGCTTGTCTTTGCTCTCTTTTACCCTGGGTGAAGGTAGCATTATGGTGCATATTGTTGCCCATGCCCGTGGTCTGGGCATTCCCGCCATCGCCGCTGCCGTCATTATCACGCTCATTGGCGGGGTAAGCATTGGGGGTAGGGTAATCATGGGCACTGCCGGCGATAGAATTGGTAACAAGATTTCCTGGATTGTCTGCCTGACGCTGGTAGCAATGTCTTTGTTCTGGCTACTTATTGCCCGTGAGTTGTGGATGTTTTACCTTTTTGCCATCGTCTTTGGTTTCGGCTATGGTGGCGTGTCCGTCTTGATGTCGCCGATGATTGCTGAATACTTTGGTTTGAGGTCACATGGAACTATCTTTGGTATGGTCATTATGTTTGGTGGTACTGGCGGCATGGCTGCCGGTCCGCTGATTGCCGGATATTTGTTTGACATAACCGGGGACTACTTCTTGGCTTTTCTAATTTATGCCGTACTGAGCGTCATCGGGGTGACCCTGATGTTCTTCCTAACACCAGTCAGGCGAAGGTTATCCTATGATTAAGGAAAGAAAGCCCAGAATGTTTTACGGCTATGTCGTGGTGGCAGCTGGTTTCCTGATTATCGCCGTAATGTGGGGGACAAACTATACCTTCGGTATCTTCTTTGAGCCGCTTCTGGCGGAGTTCGGCTGGACCAGAGCGATGACCGCCGGCGCTTTCTCGTTATCCTTTGTTCTCTATGGTCTGCTTGGTGTGGTGGCGGGGAGACTAACCGACCGCTTTGGACCGAGAATAGTGGTAACCGTTTGTGCCCTCTTTTTGGGTTCGGGCTATGTTTTGGTCTCGCAGGTCAACGCCATATGGCAACTATATTTATTTTACGGCGTCATGGTGGGTGTGGGGTTGAGCGGTTCCTTTGTCCCGATAGCTTCTACCGTCGCCCGGTGGTTTGTTAGAAGAAGAGGATTGATGACCGGAATTGCGATTTCCGGTGTCGGTGTTGGCATGCTGATTTTGTCATTAGGGGCTAACTGGCTCATCTCAAACTATGGCTGGCGTTCTTCGTACATTACAGTCGGCATTACCGCTGCCGTTATGCTTGCCGTATTCGCCCAGTTTCTGCGCCGCGACCCGAGTCAGGTGGGTCAGTTGCCTTACGGTAAGAACGAACCAGAAGAAAAAGATAATCTAAGAGGCACGGACATTTCCCTGGGGGGCGCAGCTCAGGGACGACAATTCTGGATGCTTAGCGTGGCTTTTCTTTGTTTTGGTTTGGCCATTGGTGCCGTTTTAGCCCATATTGTTCTGCATGCTATCGGGCTGGG
>CAZCEF010000022.1:0-11978 GCA_964497695.1 uncultured Dehalococcoidaceae bacterium
CCCCTGATCTCCACCGTGACAGGGTGGCATGTTAGTCCGCTACACCACGGGGCCACTTGAACGGCGGGAAGCTCGTCCTGCCAAATAGAGTCTATCAGACGTCATAGATGGTGTCAAGGATTTGCCCCTCACGTTATAGTGTTGTTTAAGCTTGACGATTTATGTTATAATGAGCCGTAAAATTTTGCTGAGGGAAGACATGACGACCGAAAAAGTCACTACGGAAGCCGTGAAAACCGAAGACAAGCAGTTGCGCGACTATGAGCTGGTGTTCATTATCAATCCGCAGCTTGAGGGTGAGGCTCTTGATGCCGCCGTAAGCCGGGTGAGTCAGTTCATTACCGGCAAAGGGGGCGTTATTGCGGCTGAAGAGCGCTGGGGTAAACGCAAACTAGCCTACCCCGTCAAACATTTTCAGGAAGGCAATTACGTGCTGACTCGATTTAAGATGAAGCCGGCGTTCAGCAAAGAGCTGGAAGCCAATTTGCGTATCTCGGAAGAGATCTTGCGCCATCTCTTGGTAAAGCCAGGTAGCTAAGTTAGATTTGTGCGCCTTACTACTGATTGTGGGTAAAGGAGGCTACGATAATGCCAAGCTTGAATAAGGTAATAATCATTGGGAATGTGGGGGGCGAACCGGAGATGCGGTTTACTCCCAACGGGAAGCCGGTAACATCCTTCCGAGTTGCTACCAACTGGATATCCACAACTCCTGAGGGTGAACGCAAGCAGGAGACGGAATGGTTCAACATCGTCGCCTGGAACAAACTTGCCGAGCAGTGCAATCAGTTTCTGGCGAAGGGGAAGCTGGTTTACGTTGAGGGTAGAATCCATACTCGCAGCTGGGAAGACCAGGGGGGACAGCAACACTCCCGAAGTGAAGTAATTGCCAATAAAGTGGTCTTCCTGGACCGGCGCGGACTGGCACCATTGGGTGAGGGCAAGGGTGAAGAGGGTGGTGCCGGCGACCTGGAGCCAGATGATATACCATTTAGTTAAATTCAGCGAAAGGGTAGTGCATGGTAGAAACGACAAGATCAGAAGTCAAAAGCAAAAAATGGGTTAGACCCAGGTATGTACCGAAGCGAAAGGTCTGTGTCTTTTGCAAGGATAAGGTAAAAGTTATTGACTATAAGGATGTAGAGAAGCTCAAGACTTTTATCTCCGATAGGAGCAAGATTGACCCGCGGCGGAGAACTGGTACCTGTGCCAAGCATCAGCGTTTATTGGCAACTGCCATAAAGCGGGCGCGGCATCTGGCACTGTTGCCGTTCGTGCCGGTGTACGGTCGGGGGGCAGAGGTACGCACTCGCCCGCCAGAAAAGACGCCCGTCACGCCAGTTCAACCCGAATCAACAGCAACTGCGAGTTAATCCTCTTTCTTCATCTCCCAGCTAGTTGATGATGCAAAGAGAATATTATTTTAACTAGGAGCTAAAGTGCCGAAAAGGACATATCAACCAAAGAGAATACCCAGAAAGCGTGGGCATGGCTTTCTGAAGCGGATGAGCACCAGGGGCGGTCGCGATGTTCTCAAGGCGAGACGACTCAAAGGTCGGAAGCGCTTAACTGTTGTATAACCCGAGACTTTTCATCAGGGGGTAAGGTGAAGGGAGAACAGTATCTGACCAAAGCTACCCAGTTTGCCGAGGTCTTCAACAAGGGTGGCTCGTGGGTAAACGACCTGGTAGTGATGAAAGCTCTACCCAGCGGTCTTACCCTGTCCCGATATGGCATATCGGTAGGACGGCGGATAGGTCAGGCAGTAGTCAGAAATCGGGTAAAGCGGTTATTACGGGAAATTATGAGGCTAACGCACCTGCAACCAGGATGGGACGTAATTTTGATTGCTCGTCCTCTGGCAGCCAGTGCTGGTTATGCTAAGCTTGAGAAAGCAGTGAAGGACTTGCTCTGCCGTGCTCAGCTATTGGCGGATAAATATGAAGAGGCTTGCCTTAGGACTAATTAGTCTTTACCAATTAGCAATATCACCCTTTATGCTGAAGTCATGCCGTTTTATCCCCAGCTGTTCTGAATATACTTATGAGGCTATTGCCAAATTCGGCTTGCTCAAGGGAGTCTGGCTGGGCTTCAGGCGACTAGCCCGCTGCCACCCTTTCCACGAGGGCGATTATGACCCCGTGCCGCGACTTCCAGGGGAGTAGGAGAGAATATTTGAAGCTAATAGCCGGCAGGAAAAGACTTATCCTAGTTGCAATTGTTATCCTCATTATTGGATTAAGTCTTTTTGGTTGCATGGGGGGGCAGGCAGTGCCGAGGGGTTGGGCTGGGGTGACAGTTGCTGGTGGTACGCTCTACGTGGGTTCTATGGGCGGTAAACTGGTCGCCTTGGACGCCGCCACTCACGAACGCCTGTATCAGGACGTTCCTTTTGAAAGCAAGAAATCCGGCGGGGGTTTTAGCTGTGGGCCGACCACCATTCCCGCGACAATATATGGTACCCCTGCCGTAGCATCCGATTTGGTCTATATCACCGGTTACAATGGCAAGATTTATGCCACTAGTGCCAAAACCGGCGCCTTACGCTGGGTCTACCCTCGTGAAGGCGAGATGCAGCCGATTGTTGGCGCTGCTATGGTAGCGCTGGGCAAAGTCTATTTTGGCAGTGCCGATGGCAAGCTGTACGCGCTGGACGCAGCTACTGGTGACCGTCAGTGGGAGTTCCGCACCGGGGATAAAATCTGGGCGACGCCTACCGTTGCTGGTGATAGCCTATATATTGGCTCCTTTGACAAGAAATTATATGCTCTGGATGCCAGCAAAGGTACTGAAAAGTGGCATTTTGAGACCAAGGGTGCCATTGCCTCTTCCGCTCTGGTCTATGAAGGAACAGTCTATATCGGTTCCTTTGATAGATTTTTGTATGCCCTGAGCACCGCCGATGGCAGTCTAAAGTGGAAATTTATGGCGAATAACTGGTTCTGGGCGACTTTGCTGGTAGACAAGGGGATTATCTATGCACCGTCTCTTGACGGCAAAGTTTATGCTCTCAAGGCGGACAGTGGTGATAAAGTCGCTGAGTTTGACCTTGCCAGCCCGATTAGCTCGGCGCCAATCCTGGTGGGTGGTTCTGTTTTCGTCGTCACTGAGGACGGTCAGCTATACTCGGTGGATGCTGGTAGCAATCAGAAGAGACTGGTGGCAAAATTGGAGGAGAAGGTTTACGCCCCACTGTCTGCCAGCGGCGAGGTGATTTATATCCACACTGCCAAGGACACGCTTTTCGCTGTGGAGGCTCGCTCTGGAGCGACGCTGTGGAGCCTATCATTGAAGAGTTAGTGAGGTAGGTTTCGTTGAATTTTGGTGATATCTGGGATTTAATCATTCTCTCACCGATGATAAACGTCCTCATCGTGATGTCCAAGTACATGCTTAACAACTTTGGATTGGCGATTATTGCCCTGACGATTGTTATCCGATTGGCGACCCTGCCGCTTAACTTGAAACAGGCGAGTGCCACCAAAGCGATTCAGGAGCTTCAGCCCAAGCTAGCGGAGCTTCAGAAGAAGTACGCGCGCGACCGGGCAAAAATAGCCCAGGAACAGATGAAGCTTTACCGCGAATCAGGGGTAAATCCGGCCGGCTGTATGGTGCCAATGCTGATTCAAATGCCTATCTGGATAGCACTCTTCCAGTCAATCGTCCGTGTGCTGGCGGTGGTTCCGGAGGACTTTCTCAGTTTAGCGCAGCACCTTTATTCCTCCTGGTCAGTGGTTTTCTCCGCGGTGCCGCTGGAGAGCCAGTTTCTGTGGCTTGACCTTGCCACGCCCGATAGGTTTTTAGTTTTGCCAATACTGGTCGGTGGGACGATGTGGGTGCAGCAGAAGATGGTAACACCGACCGTGGTTGACCCCAGGCAACAAGCCCAGAACCAGATGATGTTGTGGATGATGCCGCTGATGTTCGCTTTCCTTACCTTGCAGTTCCCCAGCGGTCTAGCTCTCTACTGGGTAATCTCTAATGTTATCAGCATTGTTATCCAGTATTACGTCAGTGGGTGGGGAGGTCTGGTCTCGGTCACCGGTAAGCCCACGCCGAAGAAGCCTTTCCAACTGACGCCGCGTGCCGAGGAGAAACCAGCCGAACCAGAGGCGGAGGTCAAGCCGGAAGCTACGGCAGAAGTTTCTCCCAAAGAAGCACCCAAGAAGCGGAGCTTATTTGATTTCCAGCCATGGCGGGACAGAGGGCAGCGTAAAAAGAAATAGTTGAGGTTTATAATGGAGGAAGCCGAGAAAAAGAATGACATTGCTGAACTGACAAGGACCATCATTGAGAAACTGCTCAATTTGATGGGAATATCGGCGATAGTTGCACCAATGGCTGAGGCGCCGGGAAAGATAGAGGCGGGGATAGTTAATACCATCGCCTTTGACCTCAAGGGTGAAGACTTAGGTATTCTTATTGGGCGGCGGGGACAGACTCTGGCTTCGTTGCAGTACATTGTTAGGCTGATTGTCGGTCATCTGGGGAAGGTGTGGGTGCCGATAATCATTGACATTGAAGGCTATAAGAAACGTCGCTATGAGTCGCTGCAGGCGTTAGCCTGGCGTATGGCGGAGCAGGTCAAGGCACGGCGGATGCCCTTCGCTCTGGAGCCGATGCCTCCCTCTGACCGGCGAATTATCCATCTGGTTTTAGCTGACCACCCTGATGTCACCACTCAGAGTAGTGGAGAGGGCGAGGCGCGGCGGGTGGTGATTATACCTAAAGAACAGTTCAGGTAAGACCTCACTCCTCTGACTAGAAGGACCCTTTAGGAAGGGTGAAATCTTTCCTTTCAAATACTTTTATATGCCACACATCTAACACTCTGCTATAATTAAACTGTGATAAAGCCGCTTTTGGTCCTTTTTGACGGCAATGCTCTTATTCACCGCGCTTACCACGCCTTTGAGAAAAACCCCCTCACTGTCAGAAAGACCGGGGAAGTCGTCAGCGCTGTGTATGGCTTTGCTTTAATGCTCCTCAAAGCCGTCACCGAGCTTAAGCCCAGCCACTATGCCATTGCCTTTGATAAGAAGGCGCCCACTTTCCGTCATAAAATATTTGAGCAATATAAAGCCCAACGCCCGGCCGCTCCAGAAGAGCTCGTCAGCCAGATTGAGAAAGTGAGAGAGCTGGTTAAAGCTTTTCATATTGCCACTTTTGAACTGGAAGGTTACGAAGCCGATGACATTCTCGGTGCGCTCAGCAAGCAAGCGAGTGAGCGGGACTTTGACGTAATCATCATTACTGGCGATGCTGATACTATGCAGTTAGTGTCGTCAAAAGTAAAGGTTCTCTACCCCAAGCCCGGTAAAAGCTTCAGCGATACCATGCTCTATGACGAAGGGGCGGTTAACCAGAAATACGGTGTCACACCGAACCAAATCCCCGACCTCAAGGGTCTGGTGGGCGACCCCTCCGATAATATCCCCGGCGTTCCAGGCATCGGCGACAAGACCGCCGTTAAGCTTATTCAGGAGTTCGGCGGT
Source organism: uncultured Dehalococcoidaceae bacterium (assembly GCA_964497695.1). Classification (GTDB taxonomy): domain Bacteria; phylum Chloroflexota; class Dehalococcoidia; order Dehalococcoidales; family RBG-16-60-22; genus JBGOXU01. Next base: position 5,496 of record CAZCEF010000022.1, read on the forward strand.
GTTGAGAAAATCTACGAAAGCCTTGACAAGGTGACGCCACTCCGTGCCCAGACTGCCCTGCGCGGAAATGAAGAGGTTGCCCGGCGCAGTAAAGAGCTGGCAACCATTGTTATTGATGTCCCGGTAAGCCTCAATCTGGAAGAGTGCCAGATTAGCCACTACGACCATGATACTGTGGCCGAGATGTTCCGCGAGCTGGAATTTAACAGCCTCCTGCCCCGCCTCCGTGAACTTGAGGCGCTCATCCCCGCCGAGACCCACCGTCCCGCCGTCCAGACCAGACCCCCCGAAGGCAATTACCGCGTCGTCAACACTGCTGAAGCCCTGGACGAACTGGTCAACCGGCTGTCTCAAGCCAAGCCTTTTGCCTTTGACACCGAGACGGATAGCCTTAACCCGATGACCGCCAATCTGGTTGGGTTGTCTTTTTCGCCCGCCAAAGGCGAAGCGTATTATATACCTGTTGGGCACATCAATTTGCAAGAAATCCAGCAGTTGCCCCTGCCCGAGGTCATGCCGCGAGTTAAGTCGCTTTTTGAGGATGCCAGTCTGCCCAAGCTCGCTCACAACAGCAAATTTGACATGACCATCTTGGCGGAGAATGGCGTCAACGTCAATAATGTTACCTTTGACACGATGGTCGCTGCCTATCTCCTCGGCGAAAAGTCACTAAATCTTAAAAACCTCGCCTTCAGCCGACTCAATATTGAAATGGTGCCCATTACCGATATCCTTGGCACCGGGGCGAAACAGCTGGCAATGTCCCAGGTGGACATTAAAAAAGCCGCTGATTACGCCTGCGCCGATGCTGATATTACGTTGCGTCTGGCGGAGGTCCTGGGCAGCGAACTGCACAAGGAAAGGCTGTGGCAACTCTTCTCTGACGTTGAAATGCCATTGGTGCCAGTACTGCTCCAGATGGAAAGGAACGGCGTCGCCATTGACACCAAGCTCCTCAACGAAATGTCGCAACAGCTCGGCGAACAACTGACGAAACTGGAAGGGCAAATCTATAGCTGGGTAGGTCACGAGTTCAACATCAACTCACCTCAGCAATTGGGACCGGTTCTCTTTGAGGAATTAAAACTGCCCACCTCCCGGAAAGGCAAAGGTAAATACTCCACCGAAGCCGCCGTCCTAGAAGAACTGCGCGGCACGCACCCGGTGATTGAACGTTTAATGGAATACCGCCAGTTGAGCAAACTGAAATCAACTTATATTGATGCTCTGCCCACCCTCATCAACCCCAAGACGGGTCGGGTGCACACCAGCTTTAATCAGACGCGTACCGCCACGGGTCGGCTTTCTTCCAGCGACCCCAATCTGCAGAATATCCCCATCCGCGGCGAGCTGGGGAAGGAGGTAAGGCGTGCCTTCATTGCCGCGCCCGGCTCCTGCCTCCTGGCTGGCGACTACTCTCAGATTGACCTGCGCGCTCTGGCTCACCTTTCCCAGGACCCGGGATTGTTAAACGCCTTCCGCAATGATGAGGATATTCATACTGCCACTGCCGCCCAGCTTATTGGCGTGGAGCCCTCAAAAGTAACGCCAGATATGCGCCGACTAGCAAAGACAGTGAACTTCGGCATCATCTACGGAATGAGCGAGTACGGGCTGGAGCAGGCAACCGAACTATCGCGTGAGGATGCGGCTAAGTTCATCGCGTCTTACTTTGAGAAATACCCGAAAGTAAAAGAATATCTTGAGGCGACCAAAGAGCAGGCGCGGCGGACTGGCTATGTCCAGACGATTCTCGGCAGAAGAAGGCATATCCCAGAAATTAGCTCGTCCAACCGGATAGTACGGGAAGCCGCTGAACGCATGGCAATCAATATGCCGGTCCAAGGCACCTCTGCCGATATTATCAAAGTGGCGATGGTCAGACTCCATCGGGAGATGAACGGTCAACAGCTGAAGAGCAAAATGATACTCCAGGTGCACGACGAACTTGTCTTTGAAGTGTCAGAAAATGAAATTGAAGTGATGCGGAAACTTGTCCCGGAGATAATGTCCACTGCTATCCAGCTCAGTGTGCCGCTCAAGGTTGATGTCAAGACAGGCAATAACTGGGGTGAAATGAAGTAATGCGGGTCGCCTCCAGATGGCTTCTTCCTTACCGGCACTAAGAGTAAGGGGGCGTTAAGAGGGGCACTAGCCCCTCTTGAACAAAATCCGCCCCGTCTCCTTCCAGGAGAGGGGGGCCAGGGGGTGAGGTCAACGGCTTCCTAGCCCTTGGAGAAATAGAATATGCCTGAGCTACCCGAAGTTGAGACCATCAAAAACGAACTGGGAACCCGCGTGATTGGGCGCCGACTGACGGATGTCACCGTCTTCTGGAAGAAACTGGTGAAACAGCCTTCGCTGGAAGAGTTCCGCTTGCGGCTCGTCGGCAAGAAGATTAATGGACTGACCCGGCGGGGCAAATATCTCATCTTTGATTTAAACGGCGACGAACGGCTAATTGTCCACTTGAAGATGAGTGGCTCGCTCCTGATTAACCCTCCCGAAAAATATACACAAGCTATACTTTATCTTGACAATAGCACAAAACTCTTTTTTCGCGACCCGCGAAAGTTCGGCGCCATGTGGCTGACTGAAGATGAGAAGACAGCTCTCCCCCCACTTGGTCCTGAGCCCCTGGAAGCCAGCTTCACTCCAGAAGTGCTGGCTCAAAGGTTAAAGAACCATAAGGCGCCGATAAAAGCACTGCTGGTTGACCAGAGTGTGATTGCGGGCATTGGCAATATGTATGCGGACGAAGCTCTCTTTGCCGCCCGAATTCACCCGCTAAGACGGGGTAGCAGCCTCACTCAGGACGAGATTAAACGACTTCACCGGGCGATTCAGGAAGTCTTGTGGGCGGCTATCGGCAACAAAGGTGCCAGTATTGTGAATTACTACCGCCCCAGCGGCGAACTGGGCACTGCCCATTTTGAATTCAACGTTGCCCACCGGCGTGGGGAAAATTGCCCGAGATGTGGGACGCCTATTCAGCGCATCCCGGTGAGAAATCGCGGCACTTACTTCTGTCCCAAGTGTCAGGTTTTGCCTTAGTCCCAGAGCCGGAAAGGTGGGTACTTGTCCGTCAGCAACGCCGCATAAGCGCACACCCGGTATGCCCACCGGTTCATTCCCACCACCAGTTTGAAAATTTCCTCGGGATACTTTCCCGTAAATAGCACGACTATGGCGGCGAAAATGGCTAAAATTGGTATTAAGCCGCCACCCTGCAGACTCCAATTGCCCCACTTCCAGCCCGCAACCCCACCTCCCCAGAAGAAACTAACAACAATATAATGTGGAATCGCCAGCAGCCACCACTTTACCAGAACCAGCCCACGAGATAATTTTTCAGGATATTCCACCTGCAAATCAGCCGGGTAGTCAACCGACTGTAGAGTAAAAGGCGGATACTTATCTGTCGCCAGCGCTTCATAACTGTAAAAACCCACCCGCCATGTCCAGCGTAAAACGCCAACATTGAAGTCAAATAGACCTTTGGGATATTCCCTGGTGAAGAGGATAGCAAAAAAGGCAATAATAGTAACCACGATAAAAGCTATCCATAGGAAGAAGAGAATTATGAAATGTGGGATTGCCAGTAGCCATTTGATGAGCCACCACCCCCGTCCCGGCGGCAGGCTCAATTCCCCTTTAACAGTGACGGGATAGGCTGTGCTTACCTGTGCCATTCTTCGCCTCCTTTTCTAAATGTGCCCACCCCTACGTTACCGCGACATAATAACAATGTCAAGAGATTTTGCTCATGCTACCATTGGTTATCGGGGTGGTTTGGAGAGGTGGACGCCTCTTCTAAATTTTCCCCTTACCCACACCAATCTCTTTTGGGGGGAATGAAAGGGGATAAGGTACCAAAAGAAGATTGTCCCCTAGGGGAACGAGACGCTATCCTAAGATAAATCTGAGAGCCACCGTGAAGGAAGACGCGGCTTTCTCAAACACGTCCGGTAGCATTGCCTGGACAAAACCAAGATTGTCTACTAGCCACGCCAGAAAGTTAGAACCCCCAAGCCACCGTGCCAGCCAGTCAAAAACGGGGTAGGCAAAGACCACCAGTGTGAACACCACCATCCCGGTGCTGGCATAAAGAACGCCCAAAACGCCGCCAATAAGTCGGTAAAAAATCCCCTTACCCCAGATTTTCTGAATCAGCCGCCGGGGGATAATAAAAATCAAATGCAGTATGATGCACAGTATCGTTAGGACAAGATAAAACCCGATGAAGTTCTCCCAGTTTTCGCTGGGCAGAAAGGTAAGATAACCTGCCACCAGCCCGTAGTAAAGACCGGTGAGTGGAACCGCGATTAATAGCCCAACAAGCCCAAAGAAATTTTTAACGGCGCCTTCCTTGAGTCCACCGAAAAAGCTGAGTGTGAGAATTACGACTGCCAGAACGCTGATTATCATCCACTACTATCCTAAACCACCCAATCCCGCTTGGCAATAGGTATTACTGGCTAGTCCTTATGTTCAGGCTCTTTCGGTTCACACTCGGCGGGATGCAATGAGCAGAATAAGTCGTTTGGCATGCATTCTTGGCACTCAAGCTGGAGGGAGCTGTGCTCAATGTCAAATTGCCGGCGCAGCACTTGCTCCACCGTTTGGCGGATGTCTGTCGCCTCGCTTAGTGGCAAATCACCGGTGAGCACGTGACAGCTCATAGCGTGTAACTCGGGCGAAATACTCCACACATGAACGTCATGGACCCCCTTTACCCCGGGGATTTCCTTTAGAGCCGCTACCATCCGGTCCACATCAATCTGGCGGGGCGTTGCCTCTAGGAGGACTTTAAAGCCCTCTCTTAGAATACCCCAGGCTGACATCAGGATAATGAAGCCAATGAGGGCACTAATAATTGGGTCAACGACAAACCAGCCGGTGAACAGGATAATAAGTGCCCCGGAGATAACGCCGATAGAAGCCAGCGCGTCACCGAGGACATGCCAGAAAGCACTGCGCACATTCAAATTACGATGTTGCTCTTCGCGTAACCAGAAAGCAATAAAAATGTTCACTGCCAGACCGATAATGGCCGCCGCCAGCATGAGGGGGCTGTTCACTTCGGGGGGCTGGCGCCAGCGCTGATAAGCTTCATAGAAGATGACGCTGGCAATGGCAAAGATGCTCAGTGCATTGACAATGGCGATGACAACTCCTACCCGATGGTAGCCGAAAGTCATCCGACTATGTGACGGGCGCTCCGCCTGTCTTACGCCGTACCAGCTGAGGGAAAGAGCGATTATGTCGGCGAAGACGTGACCGGCGTCGCTGAGCAGAGCCAGGCTATGAGCGAGAAATCCCCCCACCACCTCCACCAGCAAAATGAGACTGGAGAGCAGGATACTCAGTCTAAGCTTGTTACCTATCGGTGGGGCATGAACATGTTCTGCCAATCAATTTCTCCTACTAACAATATTAAGTTAAGATAGCCCCTGCAATCAATCAGAGAGGTCTCACTTTTGTGGCACCAGTTCTCGGAGTGCTGAGGCGTAAGCTTCAAAAGTGCGGGAGTCAAAGAGGACGAAGAAGGCCTCCTTAATCGAGGTGGCTTCTTCTTTGAGGAACGATATAACGGCTCCCAGGGCAATCCGCGCCGCTTTATCCACCGGATAGCCGTAAGCTCCCGTGCTGATTGATGGAAAAGACAGACTGGTCAGGCGCTTTTCCGCCGCTAGATTCATACTCTCCCGATAAGCGCTCTCCAGAAGCTCGGGTTCACCGCTTCTACCACCGTGCCATATTGGACCTACGGTATGTATCACGTACCCAGCTTCCAGGTTTCCGCCCGTAGTTATCACTGCCTTCCCGGTAGGTAAGGAACCCTGTCTGGCAACGATTCTTTTGCAGTCTTCCAGAATCGCCGGACCGCCAGCGCGATGAATTGCTCCATCCACCCCGCCACCCCCCATCAAACTAGAATTCGCCGCATTGACAATGGCATCGGTTGCCTGCCGGGTAATGTCACCCTGCGTTAAGGTCAGCTTGGCTTGATTAACTGTTATCTGTACCTCATTTGACATATCGCACCTCCATTAAGTCTCAACGAGACTGGCTAAGCCGGTCAGCGAGCACTGCCTTTTAAATAACTTATTGCCCATTTGACCGCGTCCTCACCCTCTTCTTTGAGTTGAAAATCGGGCTCTATTCCCTTCCCTTCAATGACGCGACCGTTGGGTGTCAGCCAGCGTGCCGTAGTAATGTAAATCCCTGAGCCATCCTCCAGCTGGCGGAAGAGATTAACACTGCCTTTGCCAAAGGTCTTCGCGCCGGCAATCGTTGCTCGCTTATAATCCTGCAAAGCGCCCGCCAGCACCTCACTGCCACTGGCACTGTAATTGTTCACCAGCACCACCATCGGCAGGTCAGTGGTCACTTCGCTTGGTTGTGTACTTTTCGTGGACTGTCTGCCCTGGTTGTCCACCACCTTCACCGCTATCCCCTCCTTCAAAAAGTGAGAGAATA
>CAZCEF010000023.1:0-11962 GCA_964497695.1 uncultured Dehalococcoidaceae bacterium
CAGGGATACCCGGTGACCGTGGTCTATGATTTAAATCAAGCCGCCGCCCAACGACTGGCTGAGATGGTCAAGGGCTGCCGGGTTTGTGACCAAGCTCAGGATGTCGCTGATGTTGCCGAGTTTGTCTTCATTACCACCGCTGATGATTTTATTCCTCGAGTTGCCGCTGAGGTCAACTGGCGTCCGGGGCAAGTCGTGAGCCATTGCAGTGGCGCGGCTTCAGCAGAGGTCCTGGAACCGGCGCGAAAGCGTGGTGCTAAAGTTGGCTGTATTCATCCTTTGCAGACTTTTGCTGGCATAGCTCAGGCAATTGAGAACTTGCCCGGCTCAACCTTTGCCCTTGAAGCCGAAGAGCCAGTGCTCAGTGTTTTGAAGGAGATGGTTACCAAGTTGCGGGGCGACTGGCTAATACTCAAAGCCGAAGAGAAAGCTCTTTACCACGCCTCAGCCTGTATTGCCTGTAACTATTTTTACACCCTGGTTCAGATTGCCGCTGACCTCTGGAAGAACTTTAGTAAGTCCCCCGCTGAAGCGACAAAAGCGATGTTACCATTGCTCCGCGGTACTTTGAACAACCTCGTTAATGTCGGCTTACCGAAAGCCCTCACCGGACCAATCGCCCGGGGCGACTTGATGACCATTCGCAAGCACCTTGACGTTTTGGAGAGAAAGGCGCCTGAGGTCCTGCCGCTCTACAAGGAGCTGGGTAATTGGACCATACCCATCGGCTTGGCTAAAGGGACGCTTTCCAAAAGCCGGGCGGCAGAGATACGCGCTTTGCTCGGAAAAACAAAAATCAGGAAGTAAGCAAAAATCACATCCCTCAAGATTAAGCCACCTCAGTTTCGAAATAAACCGGAGGCAGTGTTAACATGGGGCGTAAAATCAGAATTGGGTTCACCAGAGATTTCCTGGACAAGGAGGGTAAGTTTGCCTTACCCGGACCCGGGTTAAAGCTACTTCAGGAAATGCCCAATGTTACGCTTGAGCCTTTCGCTGAATCCTTACCCGAGGTAACTCCGGAGCAGATACGTGGCTTTGATATAGTTATTTCCCGCACTTTTCCCAGGTGGACGACGAAGAGTTTCAGTGGTAATAACCAGCTTCTTTCCATCCATCGCAATGGCGTAGGCTACGACCGAATTGATGTGTCAGCACTGACCAATGCCGGGGTGCTGCTCTGTATTACCCCGGACGCCGTGCGCCGTCCGGTAGCCACCGCCATTATCGCTTTTCTGCTCGCTCTGAGCACACGATTATTGCTCAAACACCAGCTGACCAGCACCGGACGCTGGCAAGAAGTCATTCTCCATTATGGTTACGGCTTGACGGGAAAAACTCTGGGTTCAATCGGGGTGGGCAACATTGGACACGAGATGTTTAAACTGGCGCTACCATTTGCGATGAAACACGTTGCCTATGACCCTTATGTTAATCAGGAAGCCGTAGCCGATGTCAATGTGAAGCTGGTAGACCTTGATACCGCGCTCACTGAGTCCGACTTCCTGAGCATCAACTGCCCGCTGAACCAGAAAACACGGCATCTGATTAGTGAAAAGGAACTGCGCAAGATGAAAAAGACCGCTTTCCTCATCAATACGGCGCGCGGACCGATTGTGGATGAGGTCGCCTTGCTCCGGGCTTTGCGGGAAAGATGGATACAGGGGGCGGCGTTAGATGTCTTTGAGCAGGAGCCAACGCCGCCAGATAACCCCTTGCTTAAACTGGACAATGTTATTGTCACTGCCCACGCCATGGCATTTACGGATGAGTTTTTGACCAAAGTATGGGAACAAATTCACCGCCAGATATTACAGATTATCCGCGGCGAAGTTCCGGAAGGCTTAGTCAACCGGGAGGCATGGGACAAACCCGAGTTCCAGGTAAAGCTGAAGACATTTGGCAAGCAGGCAAGGCTTCAGAACTCTTGACCTATCTTATCATTTTGCTGGGTAACCAGAGGATTATCTCCGGGAAAGCAATACACAAAGCCAACCCAGCCAGTATGAGGAAAACAAAGGGCCAGACTCCCCGAATAATATCCGACGAAGTTACCCCCAGCTCCGCCGGCGCCACACCCCGGAGGACAAATATGGCAAAAGCATAGGGTGGCGTCAGGAATGACGTCTGCAGATTAACGCAAATCATAATGCCAAACCAGATAGGGTCGAAACCCAGCGCGGGCGCAATGGGTGCTAGGATGGGTACCATGATGAAGAAGATACCGAGCCACTCAATGAAGAATCCCAGGATGAAGTAAATGAACATCACAACAAAGAAGACACCCCACCGCCCACCGGGAGTAGCCAGGACAGCTTCCTGAACCACCTTCCCAGCCCCCGCCTTGAGAAACACCCCGGTGAATGCCACTGACGCCGCGCCGATAAACATTACCACACTGCTGATATTCAGCGAACGTCGTAGTATTTCTATTAGAGTTTTCCAAGTAAGCCGGCGGTAAATGGCAGTCAAAACCAAGGAAGCAAAGGACCCCACTGCGGCGGCTTCAGTGGGCGGAGCTATACCCATGTAAATAACGCCCAGCACAGATAGAATGATAAATGCTGGTGGAATTAGAGAAACAAAGACCAATCTCAATTTACGCGAAATAGGGACTGCCCTTTCTTCAGGTGGTACGGTCGGAGCTAGATTCGGTTCAAAGTAACAGCGGATAGCTACGTAGATAATGTATAACGCTGATAAGAGAAGACCAGGTCCCATGGCACCAAAAAAGAGTCTGCCTATTGAGACCCGTGCCATCGGACCGTAAATAACCAGCATGACGCTGGGCGGGATAAGGATACCCAGTGTACCACCGGCACAGATGACGCCGGAGGCGAGACTCCGGTTATAGCCTCTTTTTACCATCGCGGGTAAAGCCACGGCGGTGAGCATGGTGACTGAAGCCGTAACCACCCCAACACAAGCCGCCAGGATTGTACCGAGTACTAGGGTGACCAGCGCCAGACCACCACGGAACCCACTAAGCAGTAGGAACAGCGCATCATACATCTTATCAGCGATCAAAGAGAATTCCAGAACGACACCCATGAAAACAAAGAGAGGAAGAGCTAAGAGGATATAATCGTGCAGAATGGCAAATACTTGATGGTAGATTTGGTCAAAAACAGGCGTGCCATAAGCCAAAAAGCCAACGACCAGTCCAACAGTGCCTATCGGCATAGCCAAGGGAAAACCGGTCAGGATGGTCACTATCAGACCGACGAGCATTACTACGGTGACCAGCATGGGGCTTATGTCAATCATATCTGTTCCCCCTTCGTGATGAGATATAAATCGCGAATCAATTTAGCCACGCCCTGAGGGAGAAACAGGAAAAAACCTAATGTCATCACCGCTCTGACTGGCCATGCTGGAGGATATAGATAGGTCTGGGTGAGTATTTCGTGTTCCACAATGGACCTTGCTGTCCATTTCCCAGCAACGTAGACAAGAACACTGATAAGCGGGAAAAAGAAGAGAAACGCACCGATAACGTCGGCGATTGCCTGACCTTTCGGTGACAGGTTTTTCCAGAAAACGTCTACCCTCACGTGTCCGTGATACTTATGGGCAAATGCCAGACCTCCGGCGGCAATGGTGACCCCCATCATGGTTGAGATTTCGTAGGAATAAATCGTCGGTCTGCCGAGGACATATCGCATGAATACTTCCCAGGTAAGCAGTAATACTAGAAACAGGCAAAACCACATCGCCACTTTCCCGGTCCACTCGCTAATGTTTTCAAAGACCTGAGCTGTTTTCCTCATGAGTCATCCTTCCTAAGTTAGCTTTGCGCGCTGCTTGGCGATTTCTAACTGCAAACCGGTTACCCTCGCCTCGAGGAGAAGTTCCCGAAGCGAGGGTAAACCATATTCAGAATGAGGATTCTGCTTTGCCTTTATTGGACGCCCTGTGCATCACAGATCTTCTTAAAGTCGCGCATGGCTTTGACTGTCTTGGCATAAAGGCTACCCGGTCCGTACTTAGTCACCTCAGCATCAAAGTACGCCGTGGCTGTGGCCCTGACGGCATCATCAATTTCTTTAGGAAGCGGCTGCACTTTTATGCCATAGGCTTTTATCTTTTCCAATGCCTCGCCATTGGCCTTTAATGCCCGCGTCCAGGATAGCTGCTCTGACCCACGCTGAATCCAGAGTACAGTCGCTTTCAGGTCTTCAGGGAGAGCAGACCAGGCTTTCTTGCTTGCCAGAAAGCAGTTAGCATCTGATGGGGCACGCGCGGATGAAATGTAGAGATAGTCAATTACCTCCTGGAACTTCATTTCCCAGCAGCTAGCCGCGCCACTGTACTCGAAGGCGTTGATGACGCCTCTCTGCATTGACTCGTAGAGCTCGCCACCGGGCAGGAAGACAGTTGAACCCCCCATCTTCTGGATGATTTCACCACCAATACCAGCAGTGCGCATCTTTAACTTCTTGACGTCAGCCAAGGTCTTCAGCTCCAGTCCTTTGGTGTAACAGAAGTCCTCCGGAGTCCCTATCATCTGACTTATCCAGACTAAGTCAAATTTGTCGTATACCGGAGTCAGCATGTCATCGCCGTACAGTTCCATGAAATAGAATAACTGTGTGCTTGTTAGTCCGCCGCTCATCTGGTCGAAGAGAGGGAGGCCCGGGTCAAGGTCCTTGTTATACCCGTTGGCGGTGTAGGCGTAATCCAACGTGCCGGCGCGCAGTGCTTTAGCCTCCTCACCAGCGGGGCAAATAGCCCCACCCGGGAAGATATCAATAATCAGGCGTCCACCGGTCGCTGGCAAGATTCTCTTCTGGAGTATGTCCATTTCATCAACGTACCACGGGTCGCCGGCTGGGAAAGCCATCTGACAAGTCCACTTGATTGCCTTTGGCGGTTGTGCTGGCGCTGGTGCCGGTGCTGGTGCGGGCGCTGGTGCTGGAGTTGGTGCCGGTTTTGGGGCACAGGCAGCCACAGTGGTTCCGACTAAAAGAAGAATAACCACTACCGAAAACAATAATAATTTCTTACTCATTATGTCTCCTCAACCTCAAAAATATTAAAACTTGGTGATATATCTCTCTTTGTTCCTTATTTAAGCCTATCACCTCCTTTCTCATAAAATAATCAGGCAGGGTATTCTAGCGAATCTGAAGGGTCAATTCAGAAACAAAAAAGCACCGTGAACCACGCAAACCTGACATTCTGGCGCCTTCTTTTGCATATTTCAACCACCTCCGCCACATCGCCATGGTATCTGGACTAATTGTCCCGACTAGGTGAACATGAGGGAAAATTACGTATTTGTTGTATTATACTACCACCGTTTGATTGCTTGTCAAGATGAGCTACTTGACAGGCACCTACTCTTATGCTAAGGTCAGAACGACAATCCGCAAGATTACCGAATCCCGGAATCATCAGCACGTTAATTCTTAAATGTAACCAAGGAGGAATCATGCGCACTGAGGAGCTAGTAAAGTATGACCGAGAGCACCTTTTACACGGTTTGACGACGGTCAAAACAAACCAGGGTTTTGTTATTGAAGCTGCTGATGGCGTTTGGCTGACTGACACCGATGGCAAAAAGCTGATGGACCTTTCGGCTCAGGCAATCAATATCAATCTGGGACACAACCGCCGGGACGTGATTGAAGCCGCCAAGACGCAAATGGATAAATTGGTCTTTTCCTTTATCTTACGCGGTTTTGTTAATCTGCCCAGCATACAGCTTGCGCAAAAGCTGGCAACGATAACACCTAAGGGATTAGACCATTTTCTGTTCACCCATAGTGGTGCAGAAACGGTTGATGGTGCCTTCAGAATTGCCAATTTGTATTGGAAGGCTAAAGGGACGAGAAAGTACAAGATAATAAGTCTCGCCATGTCCTACCACGGCACCTCCCGTGGCGTGGCGACGGCAACTAACCTGGGTAGGGGAAGCATTGAAGAAATGCCACCAGCACCCGGTCACATCCATATTCCTAATTATTACTGCTACCGGTGTCCATTTGATAAAACATACCCGAACTGCGGCATTCAGTGTGCCAAATTTCTAGAATATACTATTGAGAACGAGGGAAAAGACAGTGTTGCCGCTTTTATCGCCGAACCAGAACAGGGTGCCTCGGGCTTTATTGCTCCACCGCCTGAGTACTTCCCGATGGTCAGAGACATCTGCCGTAAACATAACGTATTGTTCATCGCCGATGAAGTAATGACCGGATTCGCCAGAACGGGCAAGATGTTCGCTATTGAGCACTGGAATGTTGTCCCGGACATGTTATGTATGTCCAAGGGCATCGTTACCGGGTACCTCCCCTTCGGAGCGCTGGCAGTCTCGGGTGAAATTCTTGAGGCGCTAGCCGGTCAGTTTTTTCCGGTTGGCTCAACGGAGTCGGGCAATCCGGTGTGCTGTGCCGTCGGCATCAAGTGCATTGATATTTATGTCAAAGAGCGTATCGCTGAGCATGTGGCTAAAGTGGGCAAGAGAGCGCGAGAGCGAATGGAGAAGGAGTTCCTGGCATTGCCCCATGTTGGGGTAGTTGACGGGTTAGGGCTAATGCTCGCTGTTGAGATTGTAACTGATAAAGAAACCAAAGGCAGACCAAGCCCCAAGCTAGCCGATAAAATCCAGAGACTTGGAGTGGAGAAGGGGGCACTGCTGCGCGTAGTTTCAAATAGACTGGGATTCAGCCCGCCGTGTACCATTACCCAGGAAGAGTCCGACCGTGGGCTGGATATACTCTATTCGGTGCTTACGTCGCTTAAGCCAGAAGACCTGGCATAGATTGTGTAATAAAAGCAACTGGAGCATTGAGTGCGCCATTCCCCACTAGACCGTCACGTACTTCTTGACCAAGTCAACGGTATTAATGACGTTCAGCTTATGGAAGAGTAAGGCAAAGCGCTCTTCCAGCGCCTCACCGAATGCCTCCTGAATCTTCTCGGGAATGCTCCAGAGCTCCTTCTTGAAGTCGCCAAAAGCCTTCTTGCGCGTCTTGTAGTAGAACTGCTCATCAGTCTCCCCTTCTTTGCGCTCATCGGCGTACTTTTGAGCCAGTCCCTCATGGATAGTTTTCAGGAGAGGTTTGGGGAATTGGGTACTATCAAAGACAATGTTCTGGAACCCCGTTGCCAGGTGCACTTCCAGACAGCCGACCTTCGGGAACATGTCAAAAGCCTCGTCAGGGAGGGTTGACGCCCCATGCTGGACTGCCCCACCCATCCTGAACTCCTCCCGTGCCGCGCGCGATAGCTCTTCCAGAGTTTTGAAATCAAGCTGAATCCTGGCGACTGTCCCATCAGGCAGGACCACACCCCCATGGACTGTACCGGTCTGCACACTGATTTTAGAAATACCCTTCATACCTGAACCGAGCTGCTGACGATAGCCTTTCATAAACGCTCGGAGGTCAGCTACGGTACTGTTAGATTTACCGATTTCGCCGATTTCTCCCCCGATGGAGATGGTAACACCCTCCGGCTCAAGACTGCGGATAAACTTGGTCATTTGGGCGGTAACCCAGCTGTTGGTTGCCTGCTGTTCTTCAAGAGCCGGCTTGTCCATTGCCACCAGCGTTGAGGCGTCAATATCAATGTTAAGAAAGTCGGCGGCGATGGCTTCCCTAGCTAGCGCTTCAATGGTAGCCAGCTCTTTTTGCAGCGCTTCATAATATTTGGTCTGGTTGAACTGAAAATGGTCGCCCTGGAAGAAGACCAGCCCACGATAGCCTTCTCTGATTCCTGCTGCCAGGATGACAACGGCATACTCATCCGGTCGCTGTTTGGTATAGCCAATTTCGCCGCGGGAAATCTCGTAGATAAAGGCGCCCACCTTGTTTTTCATTGCTGCCCGGAAGACCGCCCGAGCCATCAGGTAGGTCAAGCCGCGAATGTTGATAGCTGGCACAGTGATGCTAGGATGAAGCCCTTTGCCAATCGCCTCATAGAGACCTTGAATGCTGGCAGAAACAATCCCGCGCTCCTTTGCCAGCTCCCGAATTTCCTGGCGGCTTTTTTCACGGGTCTGGTCATCCCCAAAGACAGCCATTTTGGTCAGTTCATCAATTTGTCTTACCGTAACAGCCATTTTTGCTCCTATTTCGGTCGTGTCAGGATAGTGCGGCGACCGTTATATCGGTCAGTATCATATTGAGTCTTAACATCAACCACATTCAACTTGCCAATGACCTTTTCCAAGGGCACTGAAGTAATTCGTCCGTTCTTGTAGCTCACCATCTTGCCGTAGTTTTCCATTACGATGAGGTCAACCGCAGCAATCCCGAAGTAGCGCCCCATACGGCGGTCGTAAGCACAGGGTGCGCCGCCCCTCTGCAAGTGGCTCAAAGCGATACTGCGACATTCAAAGCCCGTCCCCTTGGCGATTTGCCTGGCTAAAAAGTCGCCGATACCACCCAATGCCTTGTGCCCGAAGCTGTCCACCCTCTCCTCCTGAACAAACTCGGCATAACCCACCGGTTTGGCACCTTCCGCCACCATCACAATATCATACCGTGCACCTTCCCGCCGCCCCTCAATAATCAGCTCGTTTACCTTCTCTATAGAGAAATCGTACTCGGGGATGAGGATGATATAAGCGCCGCTTGACTCCCCACCCTCCAGAGCGAGCCACCCGGCATACCTGCCCATCGTCTCAACAACGAAAATTCGCTTGTGGGAGCCGGCAGTGGTTCTCAAACGGTCAATTTCCTCGGTAATAACGTTTAACGCCGTCTCAAAGCCGAGCGTGTAGTCGGTCTCGGTCAGGTCTTTATCAATCGTTTTGGGGATGCCAACAATTTTTATCCCTTCCTTAGCCAGTTTGAGCGCTACCCCAAGGGTATCATCACCGCCAATCGCAATGAGAACATCCAAGCCCAGCTTCTCAATGTTGCTCAGCACCTTTCGCGATTGGTCATTCTTGGGGCTATAGGGATTAGTCCGGGAAGTACCCAGCATGGTGCCGCCATACCTGTCCCAGGTGCGGACTATCTCGGGCGTGAGCGGCATTATCCAGTCGCTAACTCTAGGGCTACCCGGCTCAACATCAACCAATCCCTTCCACCCATCCTTTATCCCCCAGACCTCATACTCAGTTCCCCTCTCAGCTTGGAGTCGCTTATCCAGAGCCGTCTTGACTACCCATTTGATGGCTGGGTTTAGACCAGCGCAATCGCCACCGCCAGTGAGGATGCCAATTCTGATTTTACTCATAGCCAGCCCCCGAAACCTGATTCTTGAAATCCTTTTCTAGAATATAAGGGTATCCGTCAAATGTCAACACGCTAAATTAATTACAGATTTTCGTATTTTTTCTAGCTAATACAAAATAGGCATTTAAGTGTATTGACAAATGAGAGTGTTGATGGTATCTTTCTTGCTGAACTTTTTCCCTTTTAAGAGGCGTAGACTGATTGAGCGGGGAGGTGCTGCGGGACTAGATAGCTTCACTGGGGATAGTCTTCTGCCTATTGACTTCAGAGGTAACTAACCAGATATCTCATTAACCGATAAAGGAGGCATTATGGCGACCCAGAAGGAAATCCGGGTTCCCTGGCAACCGTTATATGACTTCGCCAAAGAGGTATTTGTCCGCGCTGGTTGTCCCCCCAAAGATGCCGCCACCGAAGCCGATGCCCTGCTCTGGGCTAATCTGAGAGGTGTTGATTCCCACGGTGTTCTCCGCATCCCTTGGTATGTAGAGAATATAGACAAAGGCATCATGAACCCAAAACCCGATATTCGGGTGCTGAAGGAGACACCCGCCACCTTTTTCGTTGAAGCCGACCGTGCTCTCGGTCCCGTGGTTACTGTTTATACTATTGAGCTCGCCCTGAAAAAAGCGAAAAAAGTGGGTATTTGCTGGTCGCTCATCCGCAACCTCACCCACCAAGGAGCCCTCGGTTTCTATTCCCAGATGATAGCCGAAAGGGGAATGGCAGGGCTCCTTTTTGTTTGCAATCCGCCCAATATGGCGCCTCACGGTGCTAAAGCCGCCGGCGTTCACAATAGCCCTATCGCCATTTCCGTTCCCGCCAAGCGCCACCGCCCGCTCAATCTGGACATGGCGACCAGCGTTGTGGCGGGGGGCAAGCTCTGGTTGGCAGTAGACCGCGGCACTCCCATCCCCCTAGGCTGGGCACTGGATAAAGATGGCAACCCCACCACCGACCCCAAGAAATATGCTACCCTTCTGCCAGTGGGGGGACCAAAAGGCTCCGGACTGGCGATGATGTTTGAATGCCTCTCCAGCGTCATGGCAGGTCATCCCTTGCTGGAACCATCTCTGACGGGGCGAGCAAAAGAAACCGAGGGCAAGACTGAAGTCAAATGGGAAAAACCGGGGCTTATCCCACGCCACAACCAGAACAGCGTCGTCGCTATTATTGACATCAGCAATTTCACCGACCTTGAGAGCTACAAAGAGCATATTGATAACCTTATTGACGGCATCAAAGCCCTGCCCAAAGCCGAAGGTTTCACCGAAATTTTCGTTCCCGGCGAACCTGAGGAAAGAGCTTACCTTGAGCGTGTGAAGAATGGTATTCCTCTCCCTGAAGGCACTATCCACAACCTGCGAGGGATTGCTGGAAAATTTGGACTGAAATTACCACCCGGCTTATAGCTAAACGGCAAAGCAGTTTAACCACAAAATATGAAGTAAAAGGAGGTGGTATTATAGGACAATAAGGTAGTTCAGATATTTATCAACTATCAAATGTAACTCAAGGAGGATTATAGACAGTGAAAAGAATTTTGCTTCTGGTTTTGTCATTTGTTGTGATTGTTAGCCTGGTCGCTATTGGCTGCGCCAAGCCCACACCAGCGCCGGCACCTACTCCCGCCCCGGCGCCAGCACCCGCACCAACTCCGGCACCTGCTCCAGCACCAGCGCCGACTCCAAAACCAACACCAGCTCCAGTACCGCCACCCACTCCGGCACCCGCCCAACCGCCCAAAGTAATCAAGTTCGTCGCTCAATGCCAGACTGCCGCCGGTGATCCCCAGAACGAATGGCAGCACAAATATATTGATAACGTCAACGCTCTAAGCAATGGACGTCTAGCGATTGACCTAAAAGACGGCGGTGCCATCACCCCGATGGGTAAAGAAATTGACGGCATCGTGTCTGGCTCGCTTGATATCGCCCTCACGCCGTACGCTTTCACCAACCACCTCTTCAAAGCCGCCGAGGTGTTCGCGGTACTTGCCGCCGGCCTGACCCCTAACCAGTTAATGTCCTGGTACCTCGCTGGAGGCGGCGATGAGCTCGCCAAGAAGATGTATGCCACCAAGGGTATCCAGCACCTCCAGACCCTTATGATTCTGACTTCTGAAATCTGGGCTCACAGCAACAAGGAGCTAAAGTCACTGGCTGACATCAAGGGTCTGAAGATGAGATGCGCTGGCGCCCAAGGTGAAATCCTCAAGCAAATGGGTGCCGCCGTGGTCTTCATGCCGGGTGGCGAAATCTATGAAGCCGCCAAGAGAGGTACGATTGACGCTTTTGAGTATGACTCGGCAACACCGAACTGGAAGATGGGCTTCCAGGAAGTGACCAAGTTCCTCTATCTTGGCTCTAATCGCGCCCCAACCGCCAACTCGGCCGTCTTCGCTACTGAGAAGGCTTGGACGGCGCTTCCCGATGACCTCAAGAAGCTAGTAATTGAAGAGGCACGCGCCATACAGCCCCAGTACCTGGCTTACTTAATCTCGCTAGACGCCGTCCATCTGCAGAAATTCAAGGACTATGGCGTAAAGGTGGGGCCCATCCCTGCGGACATTGATGCGGAACTGCTCAGACTAGCACCATTATACTATCAGGATATTGCCGCCAAAGACCCGATGTACAAGGAAGTCTACGAGTCCACCCTGAAGTGGAAGAAAATCATTGAGGAGCAGGGTTACCGCTAAACCTGAGTATCATCACCTATCCCCCGCTCCGGGAGTATTCTCGGGGCGGGGGATAAAAAGCTAGCAGTAA
>CAZCEF010000024.1:0-11832 GCA_964497695.1 uncultured Dehalococcoidaceae bacterium
TCCTGGTGCTGGATGAGAAGTTTTACCGCTGTCCCGGAAGGTCCACGGATTTTCAGGACTGCCTCAGCCAGGCTCATCTCTTTTGCTGACTCACCGTTTATCTCCAGAATTATATCGCCAGCCTTAACGCCCGCTTTGTCTGCCGGTGAATCGGCAATCGGTGCGATTACGGTTATCTTCTCCTCTCGTATTGCCACCTGCGCTCCGATGCCTTCAATTTCTCCTTCCAGACTGCTCAAGCCAAGCTGATAGGTCTCCGCATCCAGGTAAGAAGAGTAAGGGTCGCCCAAGGCTTCCAGCATCCCCTTGACCGCGCCTTGTTTTAATTCGCTGGCGTCAACCTTGTCCTTATCCACATAGTCGGTGAAAATAATATTCCACGCCTGCTCAATGATGCCGAGGCTTTCACTTTGCGGCGACCTGCCCAAGTCGTAGCCAACACCGAAGGAGAGGGCAAGGAGAGATATTGAGAAGAGGATGATTAACGTAACTTTCAAGCGTTTAGACATCTTTTATTCCTTATTACTTCCATTCTTGGCTAAAATCGCCGTTTTGTCAACGATGCAAAGAGGGTGCCTTCAGGCTATAATATTGTAAAATAGAGCTAGCAGGAGGCGACAAAAGGAGGGCAAGCAAGTGGGCTACTTTTCCATTCTGGCGGCAATACCCGGTTTCTTTTTGAGTTCTTTTATTCTGATGCTGCTGTGGGGCGTGATTGCACCTAAAATCGGCATTGCCAAGGTGGACTATCCCATGGCGATGTTGATGACCATCACTATCTGGTTAACAGTTGCGCCTCTAGCAGCTGCCGGTAGAAAAAAATAGCGGAGGCTGGAATGGCTGAAAAGAAAAGGACTGAAGGAAAGCGCATTGCTGAGAGTTTTGGCGAGATGTTTGAAGCCTTTGGTAAGGCTTTGAGTGAAATCTTTAACGACCCTAATCTCAAGGATAAGGCGAAGGAACTGGGTAGAAGTGTCTCGGAGTCGGCAGAGACCTTCGCCAGTCGGTTCCGAGACGAGGATGTTAAGGCAAAATTCAGGGAATTGGGCAAAGCAGCCCAAGAGTTTGGCAAAAGTGTTGCCGAGCGCTTCAAGGAAGAGGGTACATCCCGTGGGCAACCCTGATGGTAATCGGGCAAGTGGCAACCCGCCGTTTCCAATACACCATGCTTTCAGAGTACTCACGGTATGGCGCAACTAAACGCATTACTAGAGAAGACGCTGTGCGATGTCCGTTCTCGGCACTGAAACGAAAGGAGATGTGAATGAGTGCAGAACAAAGACTTAAGGAATTGGGGTTGACTCTCCCGCAACCACCCAAGCCGGTGGCTAATTATGTGCCTGCTGTCAGGACTGGAAATTTACTCTTTGTCTCTGGACACGGCCCTTTTAATGACGGAAAGACCAAGATATCGGGAAAAGTTGGGCGGGAGTTGACCATTGAAGAGGGGTACCAGGCAGCTCGCAATGTAGCGTTGAATTGTCTGGCAACCATCAAAAACACCATCGGTGACCTTGATAAGGTCAAGAGAGTCGTCAAGCTGCTGGGAATGGTTAACTGCACTGAGGATTTCAAAGAACAGCCCAAGGTTATGAATGGATGCTCAGACCTACTTGTGGCTATATTTGGAGAGAACGGAAGACATGCCCGTTCGGCGGTAGGCATGCAAGCTCTGCCGAATCGGATCCCGGTTGAGATTGAAATGATATTGGAAGTCACCTAGTATTGCGGCAATACTCAGGATAGTCCAGAAGGCGTACCTCTGCTTACGATTTAGTCGGCGCTCGGTTGCCCGACTCTAGAATGAATCGCACCGAAGCTGCCGTCAGCACGGCGTTTGAATTTCTACTTTGAGGACCGTGAAGGGCTTCTTCAGTTGGGCGCTCGAAGCACTCGGTCCAGTGATTAGAGCTGTATTTCTGTGCCAATTCTTAACTGTAGCGCCTTATTATAAACCAGTTTAGCAGCAGCGGCATCTTGAATAGCGAGACCGTTGGATTTGAACAGCGTGATTTCCTTGTCATTCGCTCTACCCGGTTTCTTGCCATTGATAAGCTCGCCTAACTCGGCATAAAGGTGGGACCTGTCAATAGCCCCCTCTTGAATCGGAATCATGATATCGCCCGTCTCTTTAAGACACGCTTCATAGGAGTCAGCAACAATTCTTGACCTCTTGATGATGACCGTATCTAACTCACGAGCATTCGGTGAATGACTGCCGATACCGTTTATGTGTGTTCCCATCCTGACTTTACTACCATCAAATATCGGTTTAGCCGAAGATGACGCCGTACAAATAATATCAGCCTCCTCCAGTATCTGGTCTGGCGACTCAGCTTTAATCACTTTAAGATTGAGCTTGCGACTCATTTCCGTAATAAACTGGTTGGCAGCTTGCTCAGAGATGTCGTAAACATAGGCTTGTGAGATGTCTCTCGCCAGAGTCATTGCCCACAGCTGGGTTCTAGCCTGGACCCCGGCGCCAAATATGCCGACTTTCTGTCCTTTAGCAGTCCGGGCTAAATATTTGGTGGCGACCGCGCTAACTGCACCAGTCCTGACGGCAGTAAGGTAGGCACCGTCCATCATACAAGTAACGTCTCCAGTTTCGGGGTCTTGAATGACTACCTTTGCCATAATCGTTGGCAAGTTGTGTTTCTGCGGATTGTTTTTGTAAGCGCTTACGACTTTGCAGGCTAGTGCTCCTGACTCCTTAAGATATGCCGGCATAAAGAGCGCCGTCCCATCTGCTGTGGGAATAGTGGTGCGGAGCGGAAGGAGTGCTGTACCCTTGTCCAACTCGGCAAAAGCCTTCTCAACCGCCTTAATGCAGTCTGCCATGTCTAGGATTTTCATTACATCGTTTCGGCTCAGTAAAAGTATAGTCCCCTCCTTGCCTGAAGTATCGTCAGGCCCCGACTGTCTTATATGGTGTATGTGATACTGGAGAACTCAATTCATCGCTGGTCTACATGTGTTTGGGATTATACAACTTATTCGGAATTTGTCAAGGGACACAGCGAGTATACGCAACCTACCTATATTCCATGGCGGAAATTGCTCCAAGGAGATTTTCCAGAGAATTATGCAGACTAAGTAGGCGTTCGCTTAGAGCAGACCCACGGAGTGTGCGAGTGAACAAGCCTCTCTTAAAATCCTCAAGGTCACTGAGTAGTGCCTCTAGTAGTGACCGTAGATTTTTGCCTTCAATATCCTTAGCGAGCTTGACAATTTCTCCAGCCAAGTGTGCGATTTCCGTTATATCAATGCGTGCCTGCCCTATGTTATCAAAAAGAAGCCTAAAGTCAGCTTGCTTTTCTTGTATATGGTACTTTGCCAAGACTTCTTCTATCAACTTTTGTAAACGCAAAATCTCTCTCAACGCACGGTTATACCGCGCATTCCGTCTGGTGAACAGGTTAGTTAATGCTTCCGATAGGTCTTTCAGCTTTCTCACACTAAGAACCGACACGGCTAAGAACGAATCCCTAGGCTTTCGTCTCCTCTGATTTAACAACCCACCTTAATGCGTCTACCCACCCTGCTGAGGTTGCCTTTTGTACGGCAAGACGCACGGTAACGTCCGGTCCCGTCTTTTCCTTTGTTTTGCTTAAGGTATCAACAGCTTTCATGCCTTCGTCCAGTCCTTCCAGTTTGCCTTCCCAATATCGTAATTGCACCATAATATCAGCTTCCGACCTCATTTTGGAACTTGAACCTCCTTTCCTCATTAGTCATCCTCGGAGAGGACATTTCTAGCTTTATTGAGTAACCTAATTATAGCTATACTTAGCTAATTGTCAATAGCGCACGAACTGTTGCGCATGCCAGCTACGAACTTACAGAACCCACTAGCTCGGCGTAATCTAGACGATTGTTGCTTCGCCTGGACAATTTCCGATTAGGAACTGAAACGGGACTCACCCAATGGAACGTCTTTTTTCAACATATAGTGCAATTCGTTCCCGGACCGCTATGTACTTTGTTGATTTCCTACTACCCGGGCAATGCGATAGCCAGACAAAACAATTTCTACTTCTTCCCCTCGCCCAACTCCTCTGTAATATCTTTAACCATCGTCAGAAACAATTTTCTCAATCGTTTCATGACGTCCTCGGCAGCCTTTTCTCCAGCTGCTCGCGCTTCATCCGCGGCTTTCCTAGCATCCAAAGTAGCCGCCTCTATCTCATCCAGAATAGCTGGAAGAGGTTTACTAAAGATTCCATGTTTCGCCTCACGTTCTTTTTCCATTCTTGCCTCCTACTTGCTTCATACTTATGGTTAAGGCTATTATAACACAATTTAGCTTGAGAACCCGAGAGGTGAGAAAAGCCGATGAGACTGCTACCGCATTGAGGAAAAGACAGGTCTGATGACGTTCGGGTTCTTGTCCAGCCTTACCAGACGAAAGAAAAAACTAGGCTGGGCCTTTCATCGCATTGTCGAACTTGAACTTAGCCCAGGTGGTGAAATCATAGCTAGAAAGGAGGAACTTTTCGGTAGCGCTGAAGAAATGGCAGGAAACCAAAAATCCTAGTCCGGGATGAGGCAATTTTTGCCTTAACTTGTCTCAAAGGTATTTACCAGGTACATCTTTCTTCATCCTTCTAAGTCTCCACCAATTCTAATAATATTTTTGTGCCTTTCGGGTGCAAAAACGCTATTTTCGTATTCTGTATACCGCGGCGGGGTTTTTCGTCAATTAGCGGTATACCGCTTTCTTTGGCTTGCTTGAGGGCAGCCTCAATGTCAGTAACGCCCAGAGCCAGGTGGTGCATACCCTCGCCCCTCTTCCCAATGAATTTGGCAATCGCACCTTCCGGGTCGGTCGATTCCAACAGCTCAATTTTGCTTTCCCCAACGGGAATAACTGCCGTTTTGACTTTCTGTTCCTCCACGGTTTCCATAGCCGCCACTTTTAGCCCCAGTACTTCCGTATATAGCTTGACTGCCTCATCTATGCTATTGACGGCAATCCCTACGTGTTCAATTCTGTTTATCGTCACTTCGCCTCCTCCAGGCTTGACTGGATAAACTGGATTACTTCTGGGATGGGTGTACCCGGACCGAACACCGCCGCAATACCGGCTTTCTTCAGCTTGGGCACGTCTTTCTTGGGTATGATACCGCCGCAAATGACCAGGACATTCCTGCGTCCTTTCTCTTTGACCATTTCCACCACCCTGGGGAACAGCGCCGCGTGAGCTCCGGATAGACAGCTTAAGCCGACGACGTCCACGTCTTCCTGAATAGCGGCTTCAGCAATCTGCTCTGGTGTGAGGCGCAAGCCCAGATAAATGACCTCCATGCCAGCATCTTTGAGACTGCGCGCTATCACTTTGGCACCCCTGTCGTGTCCGTCCAAGCCGGGTTTAGCTATCAGTACGCGTATTTTTTTAGGAGCAGTCTCTGGCATATTAACCTCCCTTCAGCTAAAGTAAGCTTGGCTCGCGGTACTCGCCAAATACGTCTCGCAGTACGTCGCTTATTTCGCCAACGGTGGCATAAGTCTTCACTGCCTCAATCGTTGCGGGCATGATGTTTTCATCCGTCCCGGCTACTTGGCGCACTCTATCTAGTGCCTGCTTCACTTTTCCATTGTCTCTTTCTCGCCTAAGCCTTGCCAGTCGCTCTATCTGCTTTTTCGCCACCGTCTCGTCAATCTCAAGTATTCTCGGGGTCTCTTCCTCTTCCACAGTGTATTTATTAACACCGACGACAACCTGCTCGCCAGCATCCACGGCTCTCTGGTGATTATAAGCCGCCCTCGCGATTTCGCTTTGCATATAGCCTTTCTTGATCGCTTCCAGAGCGCCGCCCATCTCGTCAATTTTATTGATATATTTCCAGACTCCTTCTTCTATCTGGTTAGTTAAGGTCTCAAGGAAGTACGACCCGCCCAGCGGGTCTACCGTATCCGCCACCCCGCTTTCCTCGGCGATAATTTGCTGTGTCCTCAGAGCTACCTGCACCGCCTGTTCGGTGGGCAGAGCGAGGGCTTCGTCAAAGGAATTGGTGTGCAGCGACTGACAGCCGCCCAGCACCGCCGCCAGCGCCTGTAAGGTAACACGGACTATGTTATTGAGCGGCTGTTGCTCGGTCAGGGTAAAACCGTCCGTCTGGACGTGGTACCTCAGCATCATAGACCGCGGGTTCTTGGCACCGAACCTTTCCTTCATAATTTTCGCCCAGATGCGGCGCAGGGCTCTGAATTTAGCCACTTCCTCAAGGAGGTTGGTGTAGGCACCAAAGAAGAAGGAGAACCTCGGCGCAAAGGAATCAATCTCCATGCCCTTGTCTATCATCGCTTGAACATAAGCGATGCCATTAGCCAGTGTAAAAGCAGCTTCCTGAATGGCGGTTGAGCCAGCTTCGCGGATGTGGTAGCCGCTGATGCTTATGGAGTTCCACTGCGGCATGTTCTGGGCGCAGTATGAACAGATATCGGTTACCAGGCGCATGGATGGCGCTGGCGCAAAGATATAGGTATTTCTGGCAATATACTCCTTCAGAATATCGTTCTGGACGGTGCCTCTGAGCTTGCTTTTGTCCGCCCCCTGTTTCTCAGCGGCGGCAATATACGTCGCCAGAAGAATTGCGGCGGTAGCATTAATGGTCATTGAGGTGCTGACTTCCGCCAGAGGTATACCGTCCCACAATTGCTCCGTATCCTGGAGCGAGTCAATGGCAACGCCGGTTTTGCCTACCTCTCCTGCCGAGAGAGGATGGTCTGAGTCATAGCCTTGCTGAGTTGGTAGATGGAAAGCCACACTGAAGCCGGTGGTGCCCTGCTGGTACAGCAATTTGTAACGGCGGTTGGTCTCTTCCACGGTACCATAGCCGGCGTACTGGCGCATTGTCCACAGTCTGCTCCTGAATCCAGTAGGCATAATATGTCGGTTAAAGGGATATTCTCCCGGAAGGCTGGTATCGGCCGAGACCACATCAGAAGGGGTATAGACCCTTTGTACTATTATGCCCTCCACCGTGGTCTTGAATTCCTTCTTCCTTTCGGTGACTTTCTCCTGTGTCACTTTTCGTCTCCCGTGTTACCTCGCTTTTCCCCAAAAAACTTGGCCAGAAGGACAAACAAGGCAGCCAGAACCGGGGAGCATGGCGGTTACCAGTCCCTCAATGTCCGGGCTCATTTCACCCTATGATAACATATTCAGGTATCGCACGGCACGTTCTTGGGGTCAACTCAGAGAAGTTTCGTCAGCAATTTCGGTATGTCGCTGGGCTTATCCGCCACTGGCACACCCGCCGCCAGAAGCGACTCAATCTTGGACTTAGCCGTCCCCGTATCGCCGCTGATGATGGCGCCGGCGTGTCCCATACGTTTCCCGACGGGCGCGGCTCTCCCGGCAATATAGGCGACCACCGGTTTTCTATATTTTTCCTCTTGGATATATTTAGCCGCTAGCTCTTCCATGTTGCCACCGATTTCACCAATTAAAACCACGCTCTTGGTTTCTTCATCCCGCTCAAGTATTACCAGCACCTTGGTGAAATCCAGCCCAATGATGGCATCTCCACCCAAGCCAACGCAGGTGCTCTGCCCCAGTCCAGCGGCACTGATATGCCAGGCAATTTCATAGGTCAGAGTGCCGCTTCGGGAAATCATCCCCACCGCACCCGGTCGGAAAACCCGGGTTGGCATCACCCCGATATGCACTCGGTTAGACGGATTGATTATCCCGGGAGTATTTGGACCAACAATGGTAATACCCTGACTCTCCGCTTTAGCCATGAAAAAAATCGCGTCCTTTTGGGGGATTGACTCTGTGATAACCACGATGGTTTTCAGACCGGCATCAATGGCTTCAAGGACCGCATCCGGTGCGAAACGAGCGGGAACGAAGATTGCCGAGGTATCAGCTTTATGCTTGCTCACTGCCTCAGCAACTGTGTTGTAAACCGGTATGTTTTCAACCTGTTGTCCTCCCTTACCCGGAGTCACCCCGGCGACTATCTTGGTCCCGTAACCCAGCATTGAGGCAGTATGGAATCTGCCTTCATTTCCGGTGATGCCCTGAACCAAGACTCTCGTCTCCCTGCCGATGATGATGCTCATAACTCACCTATAATTGCGTAACCTTCCTGATTGCCTCTTCCATGCTGGCATGGGTATAAACCCCGATTTGATTTAACATTTGAGTTCCGGCTTCTTCATTGGTCCCCACCATCCTGACCACCAGCGGTTTTCTCACCGTGGACTCGTTATGAGCCTGGATAATTCCCTGAGCCACCAGGTCGCATCTGGTCACACCGCCAAAGATATTTATGAGGACGGATTTTACTTCCGGCTTGGACAAGACCAGTGTCACCGCATTTTTAATCATCTCGGCACCAGCACCGCCGCCAATGTCCAGAAAGTTGGCTGGCTTGCCTCCGAAAAGTTGGACCAAGTCAAGGGTCGCCATGACCAAGCCGGCACCGTTGCCAATAATGCCAATATCACCATCCAGCTCAACATAAGCTAGTTTTTGTTCCTTTGCCTTCGCTTCGGTAGCGCTGTCACCCGTTTGTGACAGACTACGCGTTGCCAATTCGGGGTGCCGGAAGAGAGCATTATCATCCACTATTATTCGGGCATCACAGGCGATAAGTTTACCGAAGGCGGATTTAGCCAGAGGATTTATCTCAACCAGCTCAGCATCGCCTTCCCAAGCAATACGATACAGAGTATGAATGACATCCCCAAAGGTAGCGGCATCAGCTTGACTGAGATTAGGCAGTTGAGCTATCAGGTCGTTAGCCGCATTTCGGTTGAAGCCGCTGAGTGGAGGCACGTAGTACCGTACTATCTTGGTCGGAGCGCTCAGCGCCACCTGTTCAATGTCAACGCCGCCGCTGGTAGAAGCCATGACAACATATTTTTTTGCCTGCCGGTCAACAGCTACTGAGGCATAGAACTCAGCCGCAATAGCCACTTTTTCCTCAACCAGTATGCTCCGGACTACAGAGCCTTTGATTTCACTACCGAGGAGCTTCAAGGCTAATCTCCTAGCTTCAGCAGGGTTACTTGCTGAAATTATCCCGCCCGCCTTGCCCCTACCTGCCACCAGCACCTGAGATTTCAGCATTATCGGTCTGCCTATCTTGGTGGCGACTAATTCAACTTCTTCCGGACTGCTGGCTATCGCACCAACGGGAGTGGCAATGGCGTATTTTTGTAAGATGTTTTTTGCTTCAAACTCTAAAAGCTTCATCGTTCTTTTCCCGCAGTAAGTCTAGCTATGTGTTCCTAGATTTCAAATGCCGGTTCGGTTGCCACTGGTTTAAGACTCTCTTTTATTCTATCGGCACACTTAAAAGCTTCTTCAAAAGCAAGAAGGTTCACCGCTACTTTTGATGAGGGTAGTCTTTTTTTCATTACTTTCATCAGAGACTTACTGGAGAGCCTGGGACATAAAGAAACCACGGCACCAAGGGCAGCCATGTTGACGGCTCTTCCATCTCCGGCTTTTTGTGCAATCTGTGACAATGGCAGACTGGCGACTCTTTCCCAGAGGACTTTGGGCACCTGGTCTGAGTCCACAATCACCAGTCCCTCTGCCTTCATGTCTGGTAGATTCCGAACGCAGGCTTCCCGAGTCAGCGCAACTAATAGGTCCAACTTCAGAGGCTTGGGATAATCAATCTCAGTATCGCTCAGAACCACTTCAGAAATTGAGTTGCCACCTCTGGTTTCGGGACCATAAATCTGGCTCTGCGCCACATAGAAGCCCTCTAGCATCGCCGCCTCAGCCAGCACAATCCCAGCTAGGATGATTCCCTGCCCCCCGGCACCAGCAATTCTTATTTCGTACCTAAAGTCTTTCACTAATGAGTTTGCGATATTCTTCATGATAAGTTGGTCTCTCCCTATCCG
The DNA here is from genome assembly GCA_964497695.1 of uncultured Dehalococcoidaceae bacterium. GTDB lineage: Bacteria > Chloroflexota > Dehalococcoidia > Dehalococcoidales > RBG-16-60-22 > JBGOXU01. The sequence continues at coordinate 9,875 of CAZCEF010000024.1, forward strand.
TAAGGACGCCGATAGTTATCTTCCCTTTTAGCTCCGTTTCACTTAATCGCCGGGCTTTTTCTATCGTTATGGCATTATCTCTCTGCCACTTCATCATTTCCACCGGCGACTCCAGCTCCAGATACCGACCGGTGTGAATCACACATTGGGCAACCACTTCAACCACGGCAAACCCCTTCTTTTTGAGAGCTTTGCTTATCAACTGGTCCAAGAGGCGGGTGTGATAGACAGTCGTTCTTGCCACAAAGGGGGCACCCGCGGCAGTGAGTAGCCGGCAGACGTCAAAATCAGGCTCCGGGTTTCCATACGGCGCCGAAACTGTTATCTCACCGTAAGGAGTGGTGGGGGAAGACTGCCCACCGGTCATCCCGTAAATATAGTTATTAATGATAAAGCTGGTAATTTCCACATTACGCCTGGCGGCGTGGATTAAGTGATTTCCGCCAATAGCGATGGCGTCCCCATCACCCATGATGGCAATCACTTTGAGGCGAGGTTTTGCCAGCTTTATCCCGGTAGCAAAAGTGAGTGCCCGACCGTGGGTGGTGTGCAAAGTATTGAAGTCAACATAAACGGGGAGTCTTCCCGAACAACCTATACCAGAGACAAGCACAATATCGTCCTTACTGTATTCCGATTGGTCAATGACCCGGAGCAACGCCTGCATGAAGATCCCGATGCCACAACCGGGGCACCAGATATGCGGGAACTTCTTGCTGGAGCGGAGATATTTATGGACAAGGTGAACCTTTTCCTTCACGGATATATCTCCTCAAGCTTCTTCAGAATCTCCACCGGAGTAATCAGTGTCCCATTCACTTTATTGAGGGTAACCACTTCACATTTACCCTGGTTTACTCTTTTCACCTCGCGGGAAATCTGCCCGATGTTCATCTCCGGCACCAAAACCTTCGCCGATTTTTCCAGCACTTTAACTACGGTGCGACGCATGAAGGGCCAGAGCACTTTTAATTTCAGCAGTCCCACTTTAAGACCCTTTTCCCGACCTTCTCTTACCGCTCTTAGAGCCGCGCGGGCAACGCAACCATAAGCGAGCACCGATATCACCGCATCCTCAGTGTGAAAGGAATCAAACCATTGCAGACGGTCAAAATCGCGGGATATCTTGGAGAAGAGACGGAGGATTAAAGGCTCCACTTCATCCTCGCGAACGGTGGGATAGCCTCTGACATCATGATAGAGACCGGTCACATGATAACGGTAACCGTCACCAAATGCCGGCATGGGCGGGACGCCAGTGCCTGGGTCAGCATAGGGAATATACCATTCTGGCGGAATGGTGGGGCGTAGTCTTTCCTCAATCACGACATCTTCCTCAGCTGGCAGTACCACTCCCTCCCTCATATGGGCTACCACCTCGTCCACGAGCACAATTATCGGAGTACGGTATCTTTCCGAGAGGTTAAACGCCTGTATGATGAGTTCAAAGCATTCGTAAACGGAAGAAGGCGCCAGGGCAATAATGGGGTGGTCTCCGTGAGTGCCCCAGCGGGCTTGCATGACATCACTCTGGGAGGGCTGGGTGGGCAAACCGGTGCTCGGTCCCGCCCGCATCACATCCACGATAACGCAGGGAACTTCCGCCATACTGGCGAAGCCAATATGTTCCTGCATTAGAGAAAAGCCTGGTCCGCTGGTCGCCGTCATGCTCTTGACACCGGCGAGAGAGGCACCAATAACCGCACCCAGGCTGGCAATTTCATCCTCCATTTGAATGAAGACCCCACCAGCTTTGGGCAGCTCCTTCGCCATGAGTTCCATAATTTCCGTCGCTGGAGTAATCGGATAACCAGCATAGAAGCTACAACCAGCCTGAAGGGCGCCCCGGACACAGGCTTCACTCCCCTGAAGTAGAATTGGCTTCGCGGTTACTTTTTTCTTCTTCATAGACCACAATGGCAAAATCAGGACAGCGCATTTCGCACCATCCACAACGG
>CAZCEF010000025.1:0-1831 GCA_964497695.1 uncultured Dehalococcoidaceae bacterium
TCTTGACAGCTATGGGAAGCCGTGTTAAACTCGGTTAGCTGAGGCAGGAGATACTCGGTATCGGAGAGCCGAAGGGGAAAGTTCTTCACAAAGTGAAGGATGAAACTCTCAGGCAAAAAGACTGCCCGGGTTGAACCTCTGGAGAGTTCTTCAGCGGAAGAGCACCGAAGGGGTAAGTCCTTCACAAGAGAAGGATGAAACTCTCAGGTAAATGGACAGGGGGTGGTCCTTCACTCGGTGAAGGATTGCCCCTTTTTATTTGGGTAGAGGAGCGAAAATGAACCCGAAGGAATACCGGTACAGCAAAGACCACGAGTGGATTTACCCCGAGGCGGGCAACAATGCCAAAATCGGCGTCACTGACTACGCCCAGTCTCAACTCGGCGATATTGTTTACCTTGACCTGCCGGCGCCGGGAAAGCCGGTAGAGCAATTCCGGAAAATGGGTGAGATAGAATCGGTGAAAGCGGTGTCCGATATTTTTGCCCCGGCGAGCGGGAAGGTGATTGAAATAAACCAGAATGTCATCAATGACCCCTCGCTGGTGAACAAAGACCCTTATGGGGAAGGCTGGCTGGTCAGAATCAGACTAACCAATCTTACTGAACTTGATGCTCTGATGACCAGCGACGATTATGAAAAGCTTCTGGCTCAGGGAGAAAAGTAAATGCCGACGCCCTATCTGCCCAATACTGACGCCGACCGCCAGACGATGCTGAGAGAGATTGGCGTTAGCTCAGTGGATGAGCTATTCAAGGACGTACCGGATAAATTTCTCAACGTTCCCTTCCGGCTACCCTCACCCCTTTCCGAACTGGAACTGAAAAAAGAGCTGCAACAATTAGCTCGCCTTAACGCCAATCTGGACGATTATGCCTGTTTCCTCGGGGCGGGGTTTTACCACCATTTTATCCCGAGTGTGGTGGGGCATATCATCAGTCGCAGCGAATTTTATACTGCTTACACTCCCTATCAGGCGGAAGCCAGCCAAGGGACTCTTCAAACAATATATGAATATCAATCGCTCATCTGCCAGCTTACCGGTATGGAGGTCAGCAATGCCGGACTCTATGATGGCAGTACAGCAACGGCGGAAGCGGCACTGATGGCATGCCGCATCACCCAGAGAGAAAAAGTAGCGGTGCTCGCCACGGTCAACCCGCGATATATAAAAGTTGTTCAGACTTACCTCAGCGGTCGTGATTTCCCTGTGATTAAAATTGACCCCACCCAACCTCTCCCCCCTGACTGTGCCTGCCTTATCGTCCAGAAGCCCAATTTCTTCGGCTATTTTGAAGATTTAGGGAGCTACGTTCAGAAAGCCAACCACTCCGGCGCTCTACTCATCGCCATCACTGACCCCATCTCACTCGGTATGTTCCAGCCGCCTGGGGAATACGGGGCAGATATTGTTGTGGCGGAGGGACAGTCGCTCGGTAACCCGCCGAGCTTTGGCGGTCCCGGGCTAGGCATTTTCACCTGTCGCAAGGAGTACCTCCGCCAGATGCCGGGGAGAATTGTGGGCAAGACAGTTGATACTGAGGGTAAGGCAGGCTATGTGCTCACCCTCGCCACCCGTGAACAGCACATCAGAAGGGAGCGAGCAACCTCCAATATTACCACCAACGAAGCACTCGTGGCTCTGGCAACAACCGTTTATCTCGCCACACTGGGTAAAAGTGGGCTGAGGCAGGTGGCTGAGCTCTGCTATCACAAAGCCCATTATGCCGCCGAAGCCATCGCTAGACTCAAGGGCTATTCCCTCGTCTTCCGCCAGCCCTTCTTCAAGGAATTCGTCATCCGCTGCCCGGTAGCACCAAAGAAAATAAAT
>CAZCEF010000025.1:1931-4727 GCA_964497695.1 uncultured Dehalococcoidaceae bacterium
TCCGCTACTTTATCAATCTGAGCAAGCTCAACTTCGGGGTGGACAGCGGGTTCTATCCGCTGGGTAGCTGTACGATGAAATACAGCCCCAAGTGGCATGAGGACGTTTCCCGCTTGACGGGCTTTACTTCTCTGCACCCCTACCAGTCAGTAGATTCTGTCCAAGGCGCTCTCCGGCTGATGTTTGAACTTCAAGAATATTTAGCCGAAATTACCGGAATGGATGCCGCCAGCCTAGTACCAATGGCAGGCGCTCAGGGCGAACTGGCTAATGTCCTGATGATAAAAGCCTACCATGAATCTCGCCACCAAAATCGGAAGAAAATACTGGTTCCTGATACTGCCCACGGTTCTAACCCCGCCACTGCTGCCATGTGCGGCTATGAAGTCGGCACCGTGCCCTCAGACAAAAACGGCAACGTTGACTTGAAAGTCCTTGAATCTATGATGAAAGAGGATGTTGCTGCTCTCACCCTGACCATGCCCACCACTCTGGGTCTCTTTGACCCACAAATTGAAGAAATCAGTCATCTCGTTCACTCCCGGGGTGCCTTACTTTGCGGCGACGGCGCCAACCTCAATTCGCTGCTGGGCAAAGTCAAGTTCGGCGACCTCGGCTTTGATTGTGTCCAATTGAATTTGCACAAAACGTTCAGCGCCCCACACGGGGGTGGGGGTCCCGGGTCGGGTCCAATCGGCGTGAAATCAATTCTGACGGATTTTCTGCCCGCAGCACTGGTAGTTAAAAGCAACAAAGGCTATACTTTCACCTCACCAAAGAAATCCATCGGCAGTCTGGGAGCAGCATATGGCAACTTTGGCGCCATGATTAAAGCCTACGCTTACATCCGTTCCCTCGGGGCGGCGGGGCTCAATGAAGTCAGCGAGAATGCCGTCATCAGTGCCAACTATCTGAAAGAAAAGCTGAAGCCCTATTATTTTCTACCCTACGACCGCACCTGTATGCACGAGGTGGTCTTTTCCGGTAAATGGCAGAAAGCCAAAGGCGTCAAGGCTTACGATATTGCCAAGCGACTGCTTGATTTCGGTTGCCACCCGCCAACGATGTATTTCCCACTGGTGGTTGAGGAAGCACTGATGATTGAGCCCACTGAGACGGAAAGCAAGGCGACTCTGGATGAATTTATTGAAACAATGAAGATTATCGCTAAAGAAGCTGAGGAAAATCCGGAAGTGCTGCACTCGGCACCCTACACCACCCCTGTCCGTCGGCTGGACGAAGCCACTGCCGCCCGAAAACCCGACTTAGGCTGGCACCAGAAGGGCTAGGTGTCCTATGCGCACCTGTATCGCTGAGTATCTCGGTCTGGTGCCGTATGAACCGGCGCTCAAACTCCAGCATCGATTGGCTCAAGCCAGAGCCGAGGACGTCATTCCTGACGCCCTCCTCTTGCTGCAACACCCACCAGTCTATACCATCGGTCGTTTCCATGGAGAAAAAGACATCATTTCCCCACCAGAAATACTCAGTCAAGAAGGGATTGCTGTCTTTCCCACCAGCCGCGGCGGGAGTATCACCTACCACGGTCCCGGACAGTTGGTCGGTTACCCAATTTTAAATCTAAAAGAGCTTAAGCTCGGCGTGCGCCAGTATATCTGGAAGCTGGAAGAGGTAATCATCAGACTGCTACGAGATTTGGGTATTCAGGGGGAGAGAGTTGCCCAATACCCCGGGGTGTGGGTGGGTGAGAAAAAGATGTGCTCGGTCGGTATTCATGTCAGCCGCTCCATCACCACGCATGGCTTTGCCCTCAATGTGAGCACTAACTTACATCACTTTGCTTACATCAACCCCTGTGGTATCCCAGGCGCCATAATGACATCAATCACTGAAGTGCTGGGGCACCCGATACAAGTTGAGTCCGTAATTGAACCTTTGCTCCCCCATTTCTCAGCGGTATTTGAGGTAAATCTGGAAGTACCGCTGCTCGGCAGAGACACCTTCCCCCCTCTACCCGATACCCTCAGTACACTGACTTCACCAGCGGGCTGAACTTGTAACACTGCCTGCCTCTCTGGGATAATAGAAGGGGAATGAAATGGCTGACCAAAGCATTGTCGTAATTGATTATGGGGCGGGCAACCTGCGCAGTGTGGCTAATGCCATTGCCAGGCTGGGTTACCAACCGAAGCTAACCAGTAGCTATAAAGATGTGCTTGCCGCCAGGGCTATCGTCCTCCCCGGAGTCAGTGCCGCCGCCGATGCGATGAAGGGGCTCCGAAAATTAGGCTTGACGGAACCCATTCGTCAGGTCATTATGGAGCAACGACCTTTCTTCGGTGTCTGCCTAGGGCTTCAGATTCTTTTTACCGGTACTGAAGAGGGCGGCTGGCACGAATGCCTGGGTGTCTTCCCGGGTCGCGTCAGGAAACTGCCAGAAGGACTCAAGATTCCCCACATGGGCTGGAACCAGGTGAAGCAGAAAGTTGCTCACCAGCTCTTTGACGGTATCCCGGATAATGCCAACTTCTACTTCGTTCACAGCTTCTACGCCGACCCCGATGACAAATCATTAATCGCTGGCGAGACCCGGTATGGCATAACATTCTGCAGTGTCTTCGCCCACAATAATCTGGTGGCAACTCAGTTCCATCCAGAGAAGAGCGGCGAACACGGGCTTAAAATATACCAGAACTTCATCAATCTTGCCCGACGGACTTAACGACCATCTCAACTACCTCGTCAGGAGCAAAGACAAATGCTGACCAAAAGAATCATCCCCTGCCTTGATGTCAAAGATGGACGGGTGGTCAAGGGGACGAGTTTTGTCCAGCT
>CAZCEF010000025.1:4827-11267 GCA_964497695.1 uncultured Dehalococcoidaceae bacterium
GTGCTCACCCCCAATTTGATTACTGAAGGCGCCGCAAAATTTGGTAGTCAGTGCATTGTGGTGGCAATTGATGCCAAACGTCTTGAGAGCGGCAGAAAACTGCGCTGGGAGGTCTATACACACAGCGGTCAGAAGCCAACCAGTCTGGACGCTGTCTTCTGGGCAAAACGGGCGGTGAAGCTGGGAGCGGGAGAGATTCTCCTCACCAGTATTGATGCTGATGGACACCGTGCCGGGTATGATATTGAGTTGACACGGGCGATTTCCGAAACCGTTACCGTGCCGGTCATTGCCAGTGGCGGGGCGGGCACTCTAGAAGACCTCCACCAAGCTCTGGTTAATGGCAAGGCGGATGCCGTCTTGGCGGCGAGTATTTTTCATTTTGGCACATATACCATCGGCGAGACAAAAGAGTACTTAGCCAGAAGAGGCATCCCGGTCCGACTCTAAGCAATGATAATTAGAATTCCTGATTAGCCTGTAATATAATGAAGTTGAGAGTCAGACAGGAGTCAGGTCAATTTGCGGCGTATCCTTATCATCGCTGAGGACAATAATGAGGTAAAGAGTCTGAAGCTAAGACTCGCTCAGAGCGGTTTTTCTTGCTGTCTTGCCACCGGGGAAGATGAGCTATTTAAACAAATCACCAAACAGGCTCCTGACCTGTTATTGATGACCCTGAACAGTCGTTCTGGCAATCCCGGCTTAGAACTTGCCCAGAAAATAAAGCGTGAAAAGCGCCTCCCCATCATTGCCCTCGTGGATAAGAGCGCCCTTTCCACCACTAATATCAGCCTGGATATTGACGACTTCACAGTTGACCCGCCAGATATCAATGAGCTGGTACTGAGAGTGGACAGGCTTCTCCAGCGAGAAAATGGCAGTGGGTCAGGCGAGTTAATTAAGTGCGGCGACTTGGTTATAGACCTCGCCAGATGCGAGGTGACGATAAAGGGAAAACCCGTCCAGCTCACCTTCAAAGAATATGAACTGCTCAAGTTTCTGGCAAGCAACCGCGGTCGGGTCTTCACCCGCGACACCATCCTCAATCGGGTCTGGGGCTATGATTATTACGGCGGTGATAGAACCATTGATGTCCACGTCCGGCGTCTCCGCAGTAAAATTGAAGAATCCACCGACCAGACCTTCATTGAAACGGTAAGAAACATCGGCTACCGTTTTAAAGCTGATAGATAACCTCCTCGTGTAATAAAAAGTTAACTTTTCTGTAATCTGTTGGTAACAATCAGGCTTTAAAATAAAGACATCTAAGATTAAGGAGGGACTTGGATGTCGCACAGGTGACAATGTCAGCAGAACAAACTATAATAAGAGTAAATTTGGAGAAGGAGGGCAAATGGCAACCGGTGCCGAAGAAGGAAAAGAATATATCCTGAAAATGGCTAAGGAACAGAACGTCAAGTTCATTGAGCTGTGGTTCACCGATATTCTGGGACAACTGAAGAGTTTTGCCATCCCCTTTTCTGAGCTGGAGCGCACATTAGAGGATGGGATGGGGTTTGACGGGTCTTCTATCCAGGGCTTCGCCCGAATTGACGAGAGCGATATGGTGGTCATGCCAGATGTTGATACTTTTCAGTTGCTCCCCTGGAAAATCAACGAAATGGCTAATCTAGCCCGGATGTTCTGCGATATTCTCAAGCCGGGTGGCCAACCTTTTGATGGCGACCCCCGCGGCATTTTGAAGAAAAACTTAAAGAAAGCCGCCGACCTTGGTTTCACCTACTACGTCGGTCCTGAGTTGGAATACTTCTACTTCAAAGATGAGAACGGCACAGTAATGCTGGATGACGGGGGCTACTTTGATATGACCCTCCGTGATGCCGCCACTGAGCTCCGGAATGAGACAGTGCTGGCGCTGGAGGGTATGGGGATTGCCATTGACAAATCCCACCATGAAGTCGCCACCAGCCAGCACGAAATAGATATGTGCTATACTGACGCCCTGACTATGGCAGATAACGTGATGACCTACCGCCTCGTCGTCAAAGAAATCGCCATGAAGCACGGCGTTTACGCTACTTTTATGCCCAAACCCGTCTTTGGCATCAATGGTAGTGGCATGCACGTCCACCAGTCGCTATTCAAGGGTAACCGCAATGCCTTTTTTGATAAGAAGGGTCTCTACTTCCTCTCCAAGGTAGGACGGAGCTTCGTTGCAGGACTACTGAAATACGCTCCCCAGTTCACCGCTGTGACCAATCAGTGGGTCAACTCCTACAAGCGGTTGGTGCCGGGCTATGAGGCGCCAGTATACCTCTCCTGGGCGAGACGAAATCGCTCTGACCTCATCCGTGTTCCAGAATACAAGCCGGGTAGAGAGGAAGCCACCCGAATTGAGCTGCGTATGCCCGACCCCGCCTGTAACCCCTACCTGGCTTTCAGTGTCATGCTTGCGGCGGGTCTGGCAGGCATTGAGGAGGGGCTGGAGCCGCCGGACCCGGTGGAAGAAAATGTCTACGAGATGAGTGATGAGGAAAGAAAGGAAAGAGGCATCGGCACGTTGCCGGCTAGCCTGCTTGAGGCAATTCAGCTTACGGAGAAGAGTGAGCTGGTCAGAAAAGCTCTCGGCAACCACCTTTTCCACGCCTTCATTGAAAATAAGAAGATAGAATGGGACCGATACCGCATTCAGGTTACGGAATACGAGATTAAACGCTACTTACCAATTCTATGAGTCACAAACAGTTTGTCACTCCGGCGGGGATTGGCGTTCGCCGACTGCGACTTGGCCTAACTCAAATTAACACCACGGTCGGCGACTTCAAAGGTAATGTCCGCAAAATCAAGGAGACCATAGATAAAGCCCGGTCTCTGGGAATTGACCTGCTTACTTTCCCCGAGCTGGCGATTTGTGGCTACCCACCGGAAGACTTGCTGTTCAAACCACAGTTCATCAACGAAAACCTGAAATCTCTTAACCGAGTCGTCAGTTATTCCAGCGGGCTTACCATTGTCGTCGGCTTTGTTGATGCCAAGCACGACCTCTTCAATGCCGCCGCCGTTATCCACGATGGTAAACTGGCTGACATCTACCACAAGATATACCTGCCCAACTATGGTGTCTTTGACGAAAACCGTTATTTTCAGGCGGGGAGCCGGGTGCCAATGTATATCATTGGCGGAGTCAACATTGGCATCAATATTTGCGAGGACATCTGGTATGAAGGAGGACCAGCTACAATTCAAGCCTACTCCGGAGCCGAAGTCATCATTAATATCAGTTCTTCTCCATACCATGCTGGGAAAGGCACTTCCCGAGGGAGAATGTTAGCTACCCGCGCTGCTGATAACGTGGCGATTGTCGCCTATAATAACCTTGTCGGTGGTCAGGATGAGCTGGTCTTTGATGGCAATAGTGTCATCCTAGATGAAAGAGGACAGCTTATCGCCCGGGGTAAGCAATTTGAAGAAGACCTGGTGGTGGCTGACCTAGATGTGGAGGCGGTCTTCCGCGCGCGACTTCACGACCCGAGGTGGCGCAAAGAGACACTGGCATTGGAAGAGAGGCAGTGTGCCGCCGAGAAGGTAATTGTCTGTGAAGAGCCTTTTGCCACCACCAAGCCACCCCTGCCCACGAGAGAGGTGAAAGAGCTCGACCCAGTAGCTGAAGTTTATCACGCCTTAGTTCTGGGCACAAGGGACTATGTTCACAAGAATGGCTTCAAGAAAGTGGTTATTGGACTTTCCGGCGGTATTGACTCCAGCCTGACCGCCTGCGTCGCCACTGATGCCCTGGGCAAGGCAAACGTAACCGGCGTCTCCATGCCGTCAAGATATTCTTCCGCTTCAAGTGTCACCGATGCCAAACAGCTCGCTCAGAACCTGGATATCAAACTTCTTCACATCTCCATTGACAAAATTTTCCAGGTCTATCTAGACACCCTGGCAAAACCCTTCGCCGGCGCCGAGCCAAATGTTGCCGAGGAAAATATTCAAGCCAGAATCAGAGGTAATATACTGATGGCATTATCCAATAAATTTGGCTGGCTGGTTCTCACTACCGGGGACAAAAGCGAAATGGCTACCGGCTACACTACCCTGTATGGGGATATGGCTGGTGGTTTTGCGGTCATCAAAGATGTACCCAAGACCCTGGGTTATGAACTAGCGCGTTACCGCAATGAGCAAGCCGGCAAAGAGATTGTCCCACGCCACGTTTTTGAGAAAGCCCCTTCGCCAGAGCTGAAGCCAGACCAGAAAGCCACGGATACACTACCGCCGTATCACCTGCTCGACCCGGTTTTAACCGCCTATGTTGAAGAAGACAAGAGTGTGGAACAAATAATAAGTATGGGGTTTGACCCGGAGGTAGTCAAGAAGACTGCCCGTTTGGTAGATGGCAGTGAATACAAGCGTCGGCAGGCACCACCGGGGGTGAAGATAACCCCCCGTGCCTTTGGTCGCGACCGAAGGTTGCCAATCACCAATCAATTCAAAAATAATATTTAAGGTGGGACTAAAATGGTTCAAAGTGCTGGCACAGAAACAGAAAGAAAAATAATCGCCATCCTCAAGGTTTTGAGTGAGTCCACTGAGCCATTAGGCTCAATTTCCATTGCTCGGGAATTGGAACGCCACGGTGTTTTCCTGAGCGAAAGAGCTGTCCGGTACCACCTCCGGATAACCGACGAGCGCGGCTATACTCAGCCAATGGGCCATGATGGCAGAATGCTCACGACGCGGGGACTGGAGGAGCTCAGGATGGCTCTGGCGCCGGAGCAGGTCGGTTTTATCCACGAAAAACTGGAACTACTAGCTTTCCAGACCACCTTTAATCCTCAGAAGAAGACCGGTCAGATACCGATAAATACTTCTCTCATCAAGAAGGAGGATTTCAAGAGAGCACTGGGAATGATGAGTGACGCCTTCAAAGCTGGTATCTGTGTCAGCGAGCTGGTCGCCACCGCGAATGAAGGCGAAAAACTCGGCGCAATAGTCATCCCCAATGGCAAAATCGGCTTAGCCACGGTTTGCAGCGTGGTGATTAACGGCGTTTTACTGAAGGCAGGTATCCCGATTGAGTCCAGGTTCGGCGGGGTGCTGGAAGTGAGAGATTCCAAGCCCAGACGCTTTGTCGCTATCATCAATTACGCCGGTACCTCTCTGGACCCCTCCGAGCAGTATATCCGCGCCAAGATGACCAGTGTTGGGGAAGCCGCCCGGACGGGTAATGGCAAGATACTGGCTAATTTCCGTGAACTGCCCTCTCCCTCCCGTGCCATCGCCCAGGAAGTCATTAATTCCCTCAAAGCAGCGGGTATTGATGGTGTCTTTGCCCTTGGTAACACCAGTGAGCCAGTCTGCCAGATTGCCATCGGTATGAACCGGGTCGGGATGGTATTGCTGGGCGGCTTGAATCCAGTGGCGGCGGCATATGAGGGGGGGATTGAAATAGAGAACGTCGCCGAAAGTGGCATAATTGACTTTGAGCAGCTGGTCAACTTCCGGGAGTTACACCAGGGAAAGTAGCCAGATTCACAAAATACTGGCTGAATCCGTCACACTTGTCAGGCGGCTGGCAATCACCATGGCTTCCGAAGTTCAACGAGCATTTAATTTTCAGAGTCTTTAAATCCTCAGTTGGAGAGGCCCTAATACCAAGCTTACTAATAATATCTCGTTTTTCGGTGAAGGTAGCCTCTTTCGGGTTCTCCTGTGCTATCCCCTCAAGCTCTTTTTCAACTCCTCCATACTAACAGCGGAGTTGTGGTCGCCCATCATGCCCATGAGACGTTTTATCTCCTGCTGCGCCTTGTTGATTGTGTCCTGGTAACCATTGACTTTAGCCATAGCCCCGTTCCACGCCATCCCCCTTTCCGCCACATTGTGTAGTAAAGGGCACCAAGTTTTTGCCGCGAGCAAGCCACGCGATTCTGCAAGGGCACGTCAGAATATTGACTACCGACACACGACTGGGAGCACTCTCTTACAACGAACCCCGAGAGTATCCGTGTCCTCTAGGCTTATAATGGGACACTCGGTTCAGGACGCACCTAGGATCTTCGCTGCCAGGGCTACGTTGCGTGACTTGACCCAAAGGATAGCGCCATAGCGCCTTCGTCCGGCCGCAACAGCATCAACGGCTGTGATATTGATATGTGCCTTGGCTAACTTGTTGGCGATGTCAGCGACAGCGCCCACCCGGTCCTGCCCTTGGATTAGGAAAGCCGTCTTAGGTCCCACTAGCTTGATCCCTGTCTTACGTGCCGCGGCTTGGAGGGCGCGTTGATTTGATGGAACGAAGTCAAGCTGAGCGCGGCGGGCACTGCAAGGGAAGCCAGTGAATGCGAGGAGATTGACACGCGCTGCCTTAAGCGAGTTCAGTACTTTGGCACCTGCTCCAGGCCGGTCAGGCACTAAGGTGTAATAGTACTCGATACGTTTCACTACGTCTGCCATGATTTACCTCCTTCTGG
>CAZCEF010000026.1:0-10879 GCA_964497695.1 uncultured Dehalococcoidaceae bacterium
GAAAGACTGCAGCCCTTAACCACAATGCGAGCTAAAGCGGCTGTCCCCTTCGGGGGTAAGTTCCGCCTGATTGATTTTACTCTCAGCAATTGTATTAACTCAGGCGTTCGTCAGATTTTCGTTCTCACTCAGTACCGCTCCTGGTCTCTACAGAGACACATTCAGGAAGGCTGGAGCATCTCCAGCTCCGGCTTGGGCGACTATATCTACTGCATGCCAGCTCAGCAAAAGGTGGGGGCAGTGTGGTATCGTGGCACCGCGGATGCCGTCCGCCAGAACCTTGACCTTGTCAGAGGCCGGGATGTGGAAAACGTTCTTATTCTTTCTGGCGACCACATTTACAAAATGCACTATATCCAGATGCTGGACTATCACCGGAAGAAGAACGCCGGTGTTACCATTTCCGCCATCCGGGTAAAGAAAGAACTCGCCGCCGGCACATTTGGCGTCATTGAAGTAGATAAAGATAACCGCATGATTGGGTTTGAAGAAAAGCCCGCCCAGCCCAGAACCATCCCCGATGCGCCAGATTTTGCTCTGGCTTCTATGGGTGTCTATATCTTCAAGACGCGGGCTCTTATTGAGGCGCTCCAAGGTACGGAGGACGATTTCGGCAAAGAAGTGATTCCCAGAATGAGAACCAAGAATTATGATATCTTTGTCTATGACTACGAAAAGGAAAACAAAATACAGGATGTTATCATCCAGGTGACCGAAGGCAGAAGACAGAAGATTCTGGTTGACCGGACTCCTGACTCGGCTTACTGGCGAGATGTCGGTACCGTTGACCAGTATTATGAAGCCAGCATGGATCTCGTTGGTATTGACCCTCTCTTTAATCTCTATGGCGAGAAATGGACATTAAGAACTTACCAGCGTCCCCTGCCGCCCAGCAAGTGCGTTCTAGGCGGCAAGACTCCTGAGTCCATTGTCTGCGATGGCTGTATTATCAGCGGCGGGACGGTCTGGAATTCAATCCTTTCGCCGGGAGTTGTCGTTGAAAGAGACACAAATGTAGAACAGTCAATAATTTTTGATGACGTTATCATTGAGCCCCGCGCCCGAATCAAGCGAGCTATTATTGATAAAGAAGCCAGAATTCTAGCGGATACCCAGATTGGCTATGACCCGGAAGCCGATAAGAAACGAGGCTGTACTATCTCAGATTCCGGCATTGTGGTCGTGCCTCGTGGAATGGAAATCGGACCAATCTAAGCGAGACAGAGAGCCTGCTTTTGGCAAGTGAAGAGATAATCAGAAGCCCGGACACCTTGAGAAAAAACAGGATACCCCCGGGACAGGAGCTAACTATAAAATTCCCCATCCTGCACTACGGCTCAGTGCCCAGCATTAATGTTTCCCGGTGGACATTTACCATCAGCGGCTTAGTTGAACCGCAGCGAAAACTCACCTACGACGAGTTCCAGAAACTGCCCCGCATCAAGGTGTTTTCTGATATTCACTGCGTTACTAGGTGGTCAAAACTGGATAACCTCTGGGAAGGTGTCAGCACCAAAGTAATCAAGGACCTCACCCGAATCCTACCGGAAGCCAGATTTGTCATTGTTCATGCCGCACCCGATTTCACCACCAACCTTACATTAGACGATTTCTTTGCCGATGATGTCCTTTTTGCCTTCAAGCACGATAATGAATCGCTGACTCCTGAACATGGCTATCCGATGCGACTGGTTGTTCCACGGCTGTATTTCTGGAAAAGCGCCAAGTGGGTAACCGGAGTTGAGTTTACCGCCAAAGACAGACCGGGCTTCTGGGAGAGCCGAGGTTACCACATTCACGGCGACCCGTGGTTAGAGGAAAGGTACAGTTAAATCTCGTATTTACTCTCTTCTTTAAGCGGGCGCCACTTTCCCAAGGAAAATAACCTAGGGAAAAATACCTTACGCAGTTCCTCAACCGCAAACAATGAGCCCCCTGCCAGCAGAATAATTCCCCACTGCTCCAGGCTCAGCGGTACTGTTTGGAAAGCAACCCGCAAAAATGGTAGATAAACCACCGCTAGCTGCAGTAAAATGGCGACCGAGATAGATAATATCAGCCACCGATTGCGCAACATACCCAATTTGAAAGTGGTATATTCATCCGAACGGGCGTTGAAGGCGCGGAACCATTCAAAAGTAACCATAGTACAGAAAGTCATTGTGCGGGCTTCTGCCAGGCTCATCCTTGCCACACCCCAGTTGAAAACCACAAAGATGCCCACTCCCATCATTAATGCCATAAAGAGGATACGGAGGAGCATCCCCGGGAAGAGAAGTCCCACATCGGGGTGGCGCGGCGGCTGTTTCAGTTCATCGCCAAATTTTGGTTCCAGCCCAAGAGGTATATCAACTGCCGTATCCGTTGCCAGGTTATTCCAGATAATCTGGACGGGTAACATTGGTGCCTGACCGACAAAGAAGACCGAAAGTGTCAGCGCAATCAGCTCCCCCAGGTTGGTACTGAGCAAGAAGAAAATCACATTGCGCAGACGGTTAAATATGGCACGCCCCTCTTCCACCGCCGCCACCACCGAAGCAAAATTATCATCGGCAAGAATCATATCGCCCGCTTCCTTGGCAACATCAGTCCCGGTAATGCCCATAGCAATACCAATATTAGCCGCTTTCAGCGCTGGCGCATCATTGACCCCATCGCCGGTCATTGCCACCACGTGCCCCCGACTCTTGAGCGCATTGACTATCCTTAGTTTGTGCAGTGGTTCAATACGAGCAAAGACGGAGATATTTTCAATCTCCCGGGAGAGGTCTTCATCAGTCAACTTTTCTAACTCGGCGCCGGTGACCGCCTCTCCCTTGGGCAAGTCCAATTGCCGGGCGATGGCTTCCGCGGTTGCTTTGTGGTCGCCAGTAACCATAATCACTTTGATACCCGCTCCCTGACACAGTCGCACCGCCTCTCTTGTCTCCTTCCGCGGGGGGTCACCCATCCCCACCAGTCCAACAAAAATTAGGTTGCCCCGGATATCCTCGTCCTTCAGGTCCTCTAGCTCATGGGGGAAATCAGCATAGGCGATGGCGATAACCCTCATTGCTTCCTCAGCCATCGCCAGATTTGCCTGCATAATTGCCTGGACGTCTGTTTCCGTCAGCGGGGCTACTCTACCATCCTTGAAGATAAACTTGCTCTGAGATAAAAGCCTCTCCACCGCCCCCTTGACATAGGCAACCCTCCCCCCATCCCGCGGATGTAGTGTCGCCATATATTGCTTTTCACTCTGGAAGGGGATTTCGTCCAATCGGGGATATAACTTTTCCAGCTTTTCTTTATTCATCCCCGCCTTCGCCGCGACAACAACCAAGGCACCTTCAGTTGGGTCGCCGAAGATATTGCAGAACCCATCTTCACAGGTGTGTAAGGCATCATTGCAAAGCGCGCCTATCCTTAACAGCAGATTCAGCGATGGCTCCGTCTCCGGGTTGATTACTTGCCCATCACGGCGGAACTCCCCCTTTGGCTCATACCCCTCGCCGGTTACCTCAATCATCTGACCATTGACGTAAACCTTCTGGGCGGTCATCTCGTTCAGGGTCAGCGTCCCGGTCTTATCGGAGCAAATAACCGTCGCTGCCCCCAGAGTCTCCACCGCCACCAACTTCCGGATGATGGCATGGCGGTGTGCCATCGCCCGCATACCGATTGCCAGGACTACCGTAACCACTGCAGGCAGTCCTTCCGGTATGGCAGAGACCGCTGCCGCCACCGCCAGCAAAAACATGTCCAGCCACCCCAGCCCCTTGAACACCCCAACTGCTATCAGAAGAATGGAGATGCTTAGAAAAATCACAATGATATACCGGCTCAATTTGCCGATACTTTTTTGTAGCGGTGTCTTTTCTGGCTTGATTTCCTGAATCGCCGTGGCAATTCTACCTATTTCAGTGGACATACCGGTGTGCATCACCACCGCCGTGGCTCTCCCGTAGGTCACGATAGTGCCCATATAGACCAAGTTCTTTCTTTCGGCTACCGGTACTTCCCCATGCAAAGCTTCAGTATGCTTGTCTACGGGCATTGATTCGCCGGTCAGCATAGCTTCGTTTACCTTGAGATTGGAGACTTCAATCAGCCGGGCGTCTGCCGGAACTCTGTCTCCCGTCTCCAGAAGGAATATGTCCCCCGGCACAATTTCCCGAGCCGCAATCAGGTTCATCCTGCCATCGCGTCTGACCGGGGCTTTCGGTGCTGCCAGCCGGACCAAGGCTTCCATCGCTTTCTCCGCCCGTGTCTCTTGAATAAAGCCAATGGTGGCGTTGAGCAACAACACGCCAATTATTACCCCGGCATCTAGGAAGTGCTCCAAGACCAGCGAGATTATGCCGGCAACAAGAAGGACATATATCAAAGGACTGAGGAACTGACGGAGAAAAATGACTATCGGTGGGGTCTTTTCTTTGCCTCTTAACTCATTAAAGCCATACTGGTGCAGTCTTGCCGCCGCCTCGCTTTCAGTTAGCCCAGCACGGCTCGTTTTTAGCTCACGCAGGACTTCATCAGGGCTGAGGTTGTACCAGTTTTTGTCCATCGGGTACCCGACAAGGGAATCAGACTTTAGCTTGTTGACAGCAGAAGCGTATGATTTCGGCAAAATTATTGACGCGAGCGAGGTTATTGGTCTCAAGGAAACCATCATAGGTGAGGCTGATCCAGGGTTTTTGATAAATGGCGCTGATCTTCTCTGCCATTGCCGCCACAATACCGCCCGGCATACAGCCGTGAGGCATTACCGAGATAACGCCAGCAAAATGGGGGGATTCCATCCACTCCACCCCACCACCAATGCTGAGCACTGCCTCACTGCCACAGCGCGGGGAGAGATATTTCCCCGTTTTTTTCAGTATCTCAGCCGTGGACGGCTCCCTGCTGTCAGGAGCATCGTCGTAGGCAGAGGTTATCCGCTGCTCATCATATTCCTGAATAAGCTTCCTGACATAACTCCGGATAATTTTCCTTATGGCGCGGTTCCTAACGGTATCCTCAAGGTTGCGATAGGAAGTGTATTTCATCCACTCCCCTATTGGTGAAACGACCACCTCCAGCCCAGCTGCCTCACACACCTTAACCAGATTATTGTTGCTGAATTTATTGGAGCGCAAAAAGATTTCCCCATTAATACCGACCAGAGGCCTTCTGGGCAGGTCAGGGTCCACCAGTGATTTGAAATCAACGACTGCCCGGCTCAGCAGGTCGCGGTAACTCGCCTTATGACGGATGCGGTCGGCGATAAGAGCCACGTATTCATTGAAGAGCTTCTCTGCCTCGCCGGTTACCTTCTCATAGGGGCGGGTGCGCCAGAGTAGTTTCTCCAGACAATCAACGGCAACAATACCTTTCCAAGCAAGGCGCTCAAACGCTGTACCAAGGTTCAAATCACGATAGGCGGTATTGGCGACAGTGGTGCGTATTGGTAGGTCAAAGCCGATTTCCTTCAGTATCCGCCCCTGCTCAATAGCATACTTGCCTAATCGGCACGGACCATAAGAACCGGTCATAAACCCCTCGGCATTTTTCAGGTTGGTGCCATTCTCATAAAAGGCACGCATAAACCCGCCCAATGTCACGCGATAAGGCAGACACTCTGTTCCTGAGGTCACCAGATTGCTATAGAGTATGTCTCGTTCGTCTGGCTCGGGGAGCGCCACGGCACGGACTCCATAGGCTGCCATCGCCGCGGCAACAATCTCAGCGTGAGGCGCCATATGGGGTATGAGCAGAGTCTTCTTGACATTTATTACCGGCGAGGTGCCGCGGTAAATTTCTTCTCTCTTAACTTCAGTCGGCTTCCCGGAGCGGGCATAGCTCGTAATCGTGTCAACAAATGCTTCAAGTCGGGTGACGATGCCTGCTTCCGCAGCGTGCTCGTCAATCTCCAGTTGCCCGAGAGGCTTACTACCCATAATATCTGCCAGCATATTGATAATGAAGGAGTTCGGACCGCAGCCGAAGTTAGTCAGCGCCAACCCATAGAGCTGGGGGTCTTTCGCTGTGATTGCCGCGGCGGCAATGAACTTGCTCTCGTAAGACCAGTAGGGGCGGTCGGAGTAGTCTTTGGGGTTTACTGAGCTTAGCGGCAGAAAGTCAATCGGTATTGGCACGACGCCGAGTTGCGCCAGCTTCTCAGCAATACCCAGGTTGGCACCGGCGTCCTGCGACATATAGGAGCGCGTGAGTAACACTACGCCAAGCTGTTTGCTTTCTCTCAGTTGCTTCAGCAGTCTCTCACCCACTTCCGCGCGGTCACCTTCAAATTTCTGCTGGGCTGAAATACCCGCCAGCGCCGCCTCCTTCCCCTTACTCCGACTGAACCCCAGCTTCACGGCAACATCAGCGAGATTCTTGATTACCTCATCATTTCCACGGCTGAGATCAATTATTGGCGCCAGGAGCCGGTCGCCAAGGTCAAACACCTGGCGGATGATAAATGGTGACGCCTGCACCAGCGGACAGGCGTATTTCTGGTTCTCCTCCCCCTCTTTCCTCCCCAACCGGATGAAGCAGGGATAGAGGATGAAGTCAACTTTACCCTTGAGTACCGCAATGTGCCCGTGGACAAGCTTGAGCGGAAAGCAGCTATCCGTATAGCTCAACTCCACTGACTGCTCCATAATTTCTTTGGTCGTCTTGCTGGAGAGGATAGTGCTGACACCGAGCGCGTTGAGAAAACCGAGAAGCAGAGGCGCATAATCGTGTGTCAGAAGCGCCCGGGGAATTCCCACCGTGGGCCCGGCCCCAGTGTTCTCTCCATAGTTCCGGAAGAGCAGTTTTTCTCTTTCGTCAAAGAACGTTTCGCGACGCGCCTGGCTGATGGTGCTATCGTACTTGTCGCAGCGACTGCCGTAGAAGGTGGGCTTGTCATCCGTTGTCTGCATTCGGGTAATGGTACAGTTGTTGTCACACCCCTTGCAGATGAAAGTGGATAGCCGGCATTCACCGTCAACAACCCTGTGGAACCCCTTGAACTTTGACTTCTGCACTGAGCCTGCCTCTTTCGCCAGAAGGGCGGCACCAATAGCGCCACTCACTTCCCGGTGTTCAGCGACAGTCAATTTCTTACCCTTAAGCTGTTCATAGAAGGCGGAGACAACTGCCTGGTTATAAAATACAGCGCCGGTCAGTATAACTTTCTTGCCCAGCTTTCGGCTCCCCACCACTTTGGACAGATAATTCTTGGCGATGGAATTCGCCAGGCTAGCCGTGATTACCTCTAGGGGGACGCCTTCCTGCTGGGCGGAGGGGACCGCCTGCCCCATAAAGGCGGCACATCTCGTGCCCAGGTCAATGGTACAAGGTGCAGTGAAGGCAAGACGGGCGAAATCACCATTGGTCACTTTAACACCGAGCATCTCGGCAAGTTCATCAATGAAGCTCCCCGTCCCCGCCGCACAGGCTTTGTTCATCTGATAGTCAACCACAACGCCGTTCCGCTTGATGACGAGTTTGGAGTCCTGACCTCCAATTTCAATTATATCGGCTTCAGGGTCAATCTCGGCAGCGGCACGAGTCTGCGCGGTAATCTCATTCTTAATTAGGTCAGCGCTAATTAAACTCCCGACCAGATACCTACCCGACCCGGTAACGCCCACCCCGGCAATGGCAACTTTATCCGCACCGTCCTTGAGCAAGTTACGAAAGACCTGCTTGACAGCTTCAATCGGTCTGCCCGCGGTCATCAGGTAGTTCTTGGCGAGAATTTTCTTGCCAGACTCGTCTAGTATCACTGCCTTGGTGCTGGTAGAACCAACATCAACACCCAAGTAACCCGGACAGGGTTCGGTTATTTTGGGAATGGCGCCATTTCCCGGGATGTCTACGACTTGAACCCTCGGCATCTCAAAATAGCGCTGCCGGACATCTGCTTCAGGTAAAAGACTTACTTTTGATTTCTTATCTCTGGAAAGAAGGGCTGAACCGAGAGCCTCAATAAACAGGGAGTTCTCCGGAACAATTACCTGAACCTGATGCCCATTTCGTGCCGAAATGACTTCATTCAGCGCCCTGATGATGGCACTATTTGCCGCCACCCCGCCCACAAAGTAAATTGGCTCGGCAAACGCACCCTTCTGAAGAGAGGCGACCATCCGGGCAATACTTTCACACAAAGCGTAGAGCATCGCTTCAACCGGGGCACCCTTCTGCTGGAGATGGATGAGATCACTCTTGGCGAAGACGCTGCACCGGGCGGCAATCCGCGGTGCCGTGCCCTGGAACTTCAAGGCGGTACTGGCAAAATCAGCCATACTGATACCGAGTCGGTAAGCCTGCTGTTCCAGGAATCTACCCGTCCCCGCTGCACAGAGGGGGTTTGAGGTGACCTTCCACGGCTTCCTCAACCCGTCTTCCAGAGTGATGATCAGCGAGGTCTGACCGCCAATCTGGACAATGGTCTTGACGTCAGAATATTGATGGAGCAGCCCCGAGGCAACTGCCAGCGAACTGCTGTACTCTATCCAGTTAAACTCTTTCGGAATTACCCCCCTGCCTGACCCAGAGACCCCCGCCGCAGTTATCTCGCCCAGCTTAAACTTCTGGCTCAGCCGGGAAAGGAGCGCATTTACGGCGGATTTGGGGTTGGCGGTGATTTTTTCCACGTCAAGATGGACAACTCTGCCGCCCTCAGCAACGAGCGCCAGTTTGGCATTGACCGAACCGATGTCCAGACCCAAAGAGTACTTCATCTTAGTAACAAAACGAAATTTTCGGCTGGAAGCTAATACCCCAGCCAGCCTTTCCCCTTTAATAGTCCATGGACGTAAGCAATCTCGCCGGTGTGTTGAAGATTGTCAGTGAGCGCGCTGACGATGCGCACCGCGACTGTCGGCAAAGGCTGGTACCAGGGCTCATCCAGCTCACGTGCCAGGTCCTTCGTCGTCAGTGATTTCAGGTATTTCTGGGTGCGCTCCATTACGGCGCGATGGTATGCCAGCAGTGTCTCAATGTCCGGCGATTTAAATGCCGCCACTTGTTCATTGGTATGACCGTAGCCGGTGTCATCGGCGTCGCGCGGACGATTAAACTTCTGGTGCCAGCCTTCCGTTATCCAGAGCTGTTCCACGCCCATTAGTCCGGCAATCTCAGCGTCCTGCACTCTTGAAATATGCCAGGCAAGCCAGCCCATGCTGTTGCAATCGGGTTTCGGCTGCCAGTTCAGGTCTTCCTGACTGAGTCCATTAAGCGACTCTTTTAAGACATCCAATACCCGCCCGTAGCCGTCAATAACCAAATCGCGCCATTCCATAGCTCCCCCTCTTCCCGCATTCATCGCTGGTAAAGTCAGGATAGGTGCGCTAAGTATCCACTGGTCTCTCAACCAGCTTGCCCGCTTTTGCCTTGGCGATAAGCTCGTCCTCCCGTTTGACGTCTTCTATCGTCTTGGGTTGGACTTCCGGCGGCGGCTTCTCCAAGCCATACTTCCACTTGAGGAAGCGAAAACCGGTGATGGGATAAATCGCCGCCGTAAGTATATCGCCAATATCGCTGGTAAAGCTCTTGGTTGCCTCCCGGGCTTTATCCAGTTCTGGTTCCAGCAAATCTGCCGGACGAACGGTGATGGGAGTTTGACCTTTCTTGTAGTATTTCAAACACAACTTCTGTATATCAGGGTCAATGAGTACTGGTGGTCTGCCGTACAGTCCGAAGCAGTAGTCCATCACCTGGCTGGAGACCAGCTTATATCTACCGGCAATCACGTTCTGGACTGCCTGCACGCCAACAATCTGACTCGTCGGCGTTACCAGAGGTGGATAGCCCAACTCCTTGCGCACTCGCGGCACCTCGTCATAGACTTCCTTGATTCGGTGCAGGGCGTTGGACTGCTTGAGCTGTGTCACCATGTTGGAAATCATACCGCCGGGAATCTGGTGCACCAGCACGTTGGTATCAATTACGGACATTTTGGTCTGGTCTAAGAAATCGCGATACTTGGGAGCAATAGATTCAAAAAAATCGTCCAGCTTGAGCAGATGCTGCAGGTCAAGACCGGGGTCGCGGAGTGTTCCGCGCAGTGCCGCCGTAATCGGCTCAATGGCTGGCTCAGACGAGCGGAGACCAAAAGGCGCCAGGGCAGTATCAATAATATCCACCCCCGCTTCCGCGGCTTTCAGGTAAGCCATTGCTCCCATGCCACTAGTATAGTGGGTATGCAACTGCACCGGCACTTTGAGGACTTTCTTCAGGGCGGAAATCAGGGTGTAGGCATCATCGGGGGCAATCAGACCAGCCATATCCTTGATGCAGATGCTATCCGCCCCCATATTCTGAAGAATTTTAGCTTTCTTGATATAGTAATCAAGATTAAAGACCGAACCACCCATCTTAGGCTCAGTCAAGGAGTAGCAGATGGCAAGCTGAGCGTGCTTGCCGACTTCTTTAATCGCCTTGAGGGAAGTCTCCAGATTGCGCTCATCGTTCAGGGCATCAAAGACGCGGAAAATGTCAATACCACACTCCGCAGCGTGATGGACGAAGGCAATAACCACATCATCGGCATAATGCCGGTAGCCGACTAAGTTTTGCCCACGGAGTAGCATCTGTGGAGAAGTCCGGGACATTAACTTCTTCAGCTGGCGGGGTCTGTCCCACGGGTCTTCATTTAAGAACCGTGTTGCCACGTCAAAGGTCGCCCCACCCCACACCTCCATAGAATAGAATCCTGCCCGGTCCATTTCCGGCGCGATGGGGAGCATGTCCTCAGTGCGCATCCGTGTGGCTAAAGCTGACTGATGCCCGTCACGGAAGGTAATATCAGTTATTTTCAAAGGAACCTTGCTGGCGAAGTTCATTAATCCGTCTCCTTTCCCTTAGCAGCGCCCGTAGGCATAATCATAGCCCCAATTGGGCACCTTCTTCAAGATGTTGTTTT
>CAZCEF010000027.1:0-2407 GCA_964497695.1 uncultured Dehalococcoidaceae bacterium
ACATGCCACCCTGTCACGGTGGAGATCAGGGGTTCAAATCCCCTCGGGGTCGCCACTTTGTTATTGTCAGCCGTGACGATACTCAGTTATCTTTTCATCCCAGCACGTTTCCTCTTATCAACGAATAGGACTTTAACCAGCCCATAGCTACGTCTTACATAATCAGCCACGCTGACCGCGACCTAGCCAGTGAGAGCGAGAGGCGCCCAGTTCAAAGTTGTGAACTATGGACCGGCAGGGACGTCTCTTTTTATATCCATTGATGGTATGTTGCCCGTACTGGTGGTGTCAGGAACGCAACTAATGCTAGGCCAATAGCCGCGAAAATAGCGGATAACAAGAAAGCGATTGTATACCCACCAGTGGTGTCAAATATGTAACCCGCCACCACTGAACCAATAGCTAACCCACCTTCCCCACAAACATTGACAACTGCCAGGATGGCACCATGAGAACTCAAGCCATATAGCTCGGCTATCGTCGGTGACAATAGAGCCGAGATACCACCGTAGGCAAAACCAAATATAACCGCAAACAGATAAATCATCCACAGCTTGTCAGCTATCATCAGATAAAATAAAGACATTGCCAGTAAAACAAAACAGACAAGAAGAGCCAGCTTATTACTCGTTCGGTCAGCAGCACTACCCATGGTGACTCTACCCACGGTGCCTGCTCCGCCAATAAAAG
Organism: uncultured Dehalococcoidaceae bacterium; assembly: GCA_964497695.1. Lineage (GTDB taxonomy): Bacteria > Chloroflexota > Dehalococcoidia > Dehalococcoidales > RBG-16-60-22 > JBGOXU01. The sequence goes on from CAZCEF010000027.1 coordinate 691, forward strand.
CCAAGATAGCCGCTGCGGGAGCTGGGGATACGCCCAGCCCAATACTATGAGGGACGATGTGGACAATGGTGGTACCGAGACCCATCGTAAAGCAGAGGGCGGCACCGCCAAGCATCCAGAGCTGCCGCGTGGCAATTGCCTTCTGCAGAGAGAATCCAGTAGCGACGACACCTAGGGACTCTTCAGGATTGGCGGCACCATAAGGCAATAAACCAACTTCGGCGGGGTCACGCTTCAGCAACTGCCCTATCAGGACCGTCACCAAGGCTAATCCACCGATAATCATATAGGAAGTGCGCCATCCGTAGAGAGAGATCAGCCAGTTAGCAATTGGCGGCATGACTAGTGTGCCCATGCTCAAACCAGAGGCGGCGATACCGGTCATTATTCCCCTTCTCCGGGCAAACCACTTGGCGACCGTGGAGACTAAAGGAACAAACGCAGTACTCATGCCGATACCAATTAGCACTCCATAGAATAGGTAAAGCTGCCAGATGGCATTAACCTGTGACATCAAGAAATAACCTGCCCCCAGAAAGAGACCGCACAATGTCACCACTATCCTTGGTCCAAACCTGTCAGTTAACCTGCCGGAAACCAAGCCAGAAAAGCTCAGCACCACAAGCGATAACGAGAAAGCACCGGACGTCATCGCCCTCGTCCAGCCAAACTCCTCAAGTAACCGGCTGAAGAAGACGCCGAAGCTATAGGATGCCCCCCACATTATCACCATAATGAGGAAAGAAGCGACAACAATGACATAGCCATAGAATATGCCCGGTTTTGCGCCCGAGAGTCGTCGCACTTCATTATCACCCACGGCAAAAATCTCCTTGGCTCCCGCCGAAAGCTTCAGCTCTGATTTATTGGGAAACCAATACGAGAAGGATTATAGCACAGATAGCCTAATGAGGTTTTATCCGCGACAAACCGCAGATTTCAGCTTGGATATTGGGGGCAACAATCTTAGCTTGGCGAACTGCCGGGAGTGTGCCTGGGACGTGACTCTACGCTGGATTGACGACGCGCCCAACGAACAGAATTGTACCAGTCTCAATATCACGAATCAGGAAAATGAAGGGGCGGTCAATGATAACCTTGATGGGCTCCGCAGGTACCGCTGTTATGCCCACAATCACCGCAGTTGCGGCGGCTGCCTCGGTGCCAGCTTCATCAACGGATACGAAGGCTTTGTGCACCACTTCGTGGATAAAAAGGTCACGATTTCCAGTCATTCCCGAGAAGTCAGCGTTTTCCGTAAAGGCAAGCCCCATACCCATCTCACTGAGCATCTTCTTCAGACTGAAGCTGGACTCAAATTCAAACTTGGGCATTGTCAGCGAAATTCGCTGGTATTCTATCTTACCAATGATACCATCAACCAGCCGGGCATCTAACGAGCTTTCAAAAGCCTGGAACTGCCCGGACTTGGGCAGCAAAATGACCATCGCCAGTTCACTGCCGTCGTAGGGCAATTCCACTGCCTGATAGTTACCATCTTCAGTATAGCCAAACGACTCGGTCTGGTTCATCATTGGTACCGTGACCTCTTTGCCGTCAAGCAAATGGAAAGTGCCATTTGCCGTGGCGTTCTTCTCAAATGGGTGCAGCCAGGCGGCGTTAAAATAGATGGCATTGGTCAGAACAAGTCGCGTCAGCTCATTGATAGCCCCCTGTGGTATCAGGTCTTCAATACGACCCTCCGTCTGTTCACTGA
>CAZCEF010000027.1:2507-10663 GCA_964497695.1 uncultured Dehalococcoidaceae bacterium
GTTTGGTGCAGACGCTCTTGAGGCAAAGTAAAATGCAGACTGTTAGCCATCTGCTTCTCAGTTTCGCCGCGAGCGCCAGCATAAGTCATCACCAGCGCCAACGAAATGCTGTGCGGCGAATAGAAGACATTATCACCTGTTTGTCGGAGCAACTGGTACAATTTGAAGGCAAAGGCGCTATTACCATTAACCTGGGTGGCGATATCAGTTTTGTCGGCGATGGGCGAGGTCGTCCGCGGCTTGTCTGATTGGATAACATTCGCCTGGGCTGCCGGTGGCTGAGCACAGCCTCCCAGTGTCAGAATTATTATAGCTGCAATCAACAAAAATACTGCTTTTTTCATTATTTGTACCCCCCGTTAGAGAGTGCTCCCTAGTATATAAACGACCGCTCTCGATTTTGGTTAGGTTCAAGATAGCCACTCCCTCCGAACATTGACGATTCCCCGCCATCTTTAATAAAATCAGGCTATCTCTATCTATTATACGTGATAATCAGCAAAGAAGAAATAAGACTTTCGGAAAGGACAACGCATGAAGAAGACAAAGGTATCAATAGTAAAAGGACCCGAACAGCCGACCGAGCCAGATATAAACCGTATGGTGCGGAAAGCGGTTGCGCTTGCCGGCGGGCTTAAAGACATTATCTCACCAGGTGATAGCGTCATCATCAAGCCTAATCTGGTCTATCCTGCCCCTTCATCCACCGGGGCAACTACCGACTACCGGGTATGCAAAGCTATTGCCACAATGGTCAAGGAAGTCGGCGCTAACCCCATTATCGCCGAGTCTTCCGCCATTGGCGTTGACACCGAAAAGGTATTCCAGGTCGGTTCCTACGATGAACTGAGAAAAGCCGGCTTTGCTGTGATTGACCTCAAGAAGAGCAAGGTGGTGACTGTCCCAGTGCCACGAGGCAGAGTGGTGAAAGAACTGTCTCTTCCCGAAGAAGTAGTGAACGCGAAGGTAATAATCAGCGTCCCCGTGATGAAAACGCACGACCAGTGTCTGGCAACCCTCTCTATCAAGAATATGAAAGGCGTGCTGCCAGATACTTTAAAGAAGAAGTTTCATACCACTTATGGTGTGTTTCAAGCTGTCGCTGATTTGAATACAGTGGTAAAACCAGCCTTCACCGTGGTTGATGGCATTGTCGGCATGGAGGGACTCGGGCCCGTCTTCGGCTCGCCGGTAGAGATGGACCTTATCATTGCCGGAAAGGACCCGGTGGCGGTGGACACAGTTGCCGGTCTGGTCATGGGCATTGAGCCTCATCTGGTTGAGACGACGAAATATGCCGCCGAGTTGGGGCTGGGTGTTATGGACCTGGATTTCATTCAGGTAGTCGAGGAACCATTAGCCCGCGTCAAACGTAGATTTAAACTTGCCTGTGAAGCCGTGCCGGAGACTATCCCCTACCCGGAAGGTTTTGAGCTGATTTTCAACGAAAAGGCTTGCACCGGCTGCCGGAATGGTGTCCTGAGTGTACTGAGGGACTTGAGCGTAGAAGGGAAGCTGGACCTGGTGCGAAATTTAAGAGTTATCGCCGGGCAGATTGAGCAGTCGCCAGTTAAAGAGAAGCCAATTTTGCTCGTTGGAGTCTGCACCAGCCGATTTAAGGACTGCGGTGTTTTCGTCAAAGGCTGCCCGCCCAACAACGTGGATATTATTTCGGCGATAACTGGCGAAATTAACCGTGGTCTTTTTGCCGCGAAAGGGTAATTAAAATATAGGCGGTTTATAACTCCTTAAATTTAGCTATCATCTTCTTGTAGGCGTCGGTAAGCAGCTTTCTGTCGTTAAGTACGGTGACAATCCGACCGCCCTTTTTACGCCAGACCCGTGTCGCCGCCAGATACTCCTCCGGCGTTATCTCACCCTCTTTGATACAGTCAAGGTCGGCAACGACGTCAATGCCCCGGCTCACCGCCAGCTTGACGATTCTCTCCTCCATGGCAACTACGTCAGGATGCCGGAAATCGCCCTTCAACCCCATAAACATGGAAAGGTCATAAGGTCCGACACAGATTGCATCAACTCCTGAAGAGAGAATCGCGTCTATGTTTTTCACGGCATCAGTATTCTCCACCATTACCCAGACCATAATGTTCTTTTCCGCCCACTCAGTATACTCCTTCCAATCAATTACCCCGTGCATGGTCGCCCGGATAAAGGGACTTGACCCCCTCCTGCCCAGGGTGGGATACTTTGCCGCCCGGACGATTTCTTGTGCCTCCTCCCCTGTCTGCACTTCGGAGACAAAAATAACCACTACTCCCGCCTCCAGTGCCTTCTGTATGGTTGCCGGTGAGCTATCTAAAATCCGTAGCACCGGCGTTGACCCGCCCGCTTCCACAGCCCGAACCAGCTCAATGGCACCTTCCAAGTCAAAACCACCATGCTCCATGTCCAGAACGACGAAGTCAAAGCCCGCCGCAGCGGCGGCTTCACACGCCTCCGGACATTTCATATTAATCCATGTCCCTAGAGCCACCCCACCAGCATCAAGGACTTCTTTTATCCTGTTTCTTAGCACGTTGCCTCCTTTACCAGTTACGGCGTGGAATTACTGGGGCTTGAGACCGTCAGGGATATATGTTATTGCTACCACACTTCAAAGCGGCAGTCAATAGTGAGGAAGAGAGACACAAAATGGGCTACTTTCTTACCACGAGTACGAAGCGGTTCTCACTCTCACGGACAAAGTCCGGGCGGAGACCCCGGGCTTTAATTTCCTGAGCCACGCTGGTAAGCGAGTCTACATTACCCAGTATTATCCTGACCGTTTCGCCCTCGTTAAGACTGTCCAGGACTTCTGTTGCTCTAATTTTGGACAACGGGCAGACCAGGTCGGACAAATCACACTCCCTGCCTACGACTTTGGTCGGCGCTGTCTTAATAAAGTCCTGGTAAAAGCTGGTGTACTTGAAAGCATCGTCGGGCGAGATGACGACTCCCAGACCCGTGCTGACTCTGGCATAGCGCAGGGCGGCATGAAGAATGGCACCGGTGGTCAGACCAACGGGAATGCCATCCTTCCGAGCTAAGTCCATCGCGGTGCGGTAGGCATCACCATCCCCAACCTCAATCCGCTCATCAATTACGGAAGAGTCCAGAATTTTAGGAATTAGGTCCTCCGAGAGGCCGGTGATTCGTTTCATTCCCGGCAACCTGTGATTGGGTGAAGCCGGCTCTACACCAATGATTTTTATCTGCGGGTTTCGGGCTTTGAGAAATCTGCCGACTCCTGTTATTGTCCCGCAGGTGCCAAAACCAGCAAAGAAATGAGTAATCTCACCCCGCGTCTGCTTCCAGATTTCTGGTCCAGTAGTCTGATAGTGCGCCTGGACATTCAGCTCATTTTCGTACTGATTAGGGCTAACGTAGCTAGCTTTAGTCGCTGGACTATTAACTAATGAATTGACCAGCCCCCTTGCGCCCTCACTCGGAAATAGCGGACAGAGTGAATCGTCAGCTTCCCATATCTTTGCCCCGAGGAACTTCAGCATTATCTTCTTTTCCTCAGGAATCCCTTCGGGCACAGCAATTTCAACCGGTATCCCGAGGGCATTAGCAACACAGGTCAGGGCAATGCCGGTATTTCCCGAGGATGGCTCAACGACTGTCCTATCGCCTATCTCCAGCCCCTTCAGCATCTCAGCAGCAATCCTGTCCTTCACTGAGCCAAAGGGATTGTACCGCTCCAGTTTGATGTAAATCGGGAAACCGGGGTTAAGATTAATCCTGTTCACCCTGACCAGAGGCGTCGGGTTATCCGGACTGGCAATTAATTGTGTTATGTCCGAGTAGACCCGTAATTTATGGTCAGCCCCACCATCCTGCCGAAATCTATTGACCATGAACTACCCCCTAAGTGACCCTCCCCAATAGATCGCCAAAAATAATATAGGCAATGGCGAGAGTCCAGAAAATGTTGAACGCCTGCGCCGTGACAAACACCAAGAAGGGTTTCCCCCTGCCCATGGTAACAATATCCCATACTCTCGTCTCCAGACCAATACTGACGAAAGCGAGAGCAAATAGCCAACCCCGCAGTGGCTCAGTTACGCCCTTGATAATGTTATTCGTGGCTTCCAATCCGATGGTCGGAATTAACACCAGTGAGAAGACCAGCGACGCCAACACAAAGCCGAGGACAAATTTCGGGAAACGGAACCAAATTTCCCTAAAACCTGGCTTATCAGCCGCTGGGTTAGCTTCTGCTTTCAGAGCAAAGTAAAGAGCAATCAGAAGCGCCGCGACTCCGATAAACAGGTTCTGTGCCATCTTAACAATCACCGCCATCTTTAGCGCACCCGCCCCCAGCACCGACCCTGCCGCCGCCACTGCTGGCGTAGTATCAATCACGCCACCTATCCAGGCACCAGCAATACTATCGGGAAAACCAAGTAGTTTTGCCACAATCGGCATCAGGACCAACATTGGTATGGCGATAAGTAGCACCAGTGAGGTGGTGTAGCTGATTTCCTTCGGATGTGCCCGGGAGGCACCGCCCGAGGCAATAGCGGCTGAAACGCCGCAAATGGAGACGGCGCTGGACATCACTGTTGCCAGCGACTTGGTCAAGCCGAGCCTTCTTGCCAAGAAATAGCAGAAGAAAAACACCGCGCTGATGACAAAAATGGTCTGGAGCAAGGCAAAGGGACCCACCTCCATAATCTGCTGGAACAAAATGCTGGCACCCAGCAGGACCAAGCCAAACTTGATAAATAACTCAGGGCGCACTGCTGGCTTGAGCCACTTCGGTGTGCCAGTAGTATTGCTTATCATTAGCCCCAGTAGCAGAGCCCAGAGAGCATATTCCAGCCCCCACTTCTTGCCGATGACGTCATACTTGGAGATAAAAAGAGCTAAAAATGCCAAGAAAAAGACAAAGGGGAAGGCTAGGAGGTAATTTTTGATGCCCTCCCCTCTCCCCTTAACCACCGGCAACGTCACCAGAAGTACTCCCAGACCCACCACACCGTAGCCGCCCATTAGGCTGGGGGAAATTGCCTTGCCTATTTCGGTCCACCCCCCAACCGATGGCATCTTGCTGACCACGCCGGCTATTCCCAGTGCCATCACCAGAAAGCCCAGCCAGACTGCCCACCAGTCCTCACTTTTGACCAAAGATGACCATTTGATTTGCTTGTTTGCCCCTTCCACTCTAACCACCTCCATTTAGACTTTACTGCTCACGCTGTCCTGAGCCGGGAGAAGAAACTGCTTGACGCGCTCAATGCCGATTTTGTCTATGATGCCCCCCATATCGGACCTTTTTTCTTGAAGCAAACGGAGGGCTCTTTCAGTCACCTTGAGTGCCTCTCCCTCAGACAGAAACTGGGCAATTGTTTCGCCCAGCCGGGTATCTTCACCCTCCCTGCCACCAACCAGCACGGCAAAACCGCGCCTCTTTTCGGCGATGGCGTTAGCAGGACAGACAGTGATGCACTGCCCACAGTTCCGGCAATTCTCTTTATCAATCATTGCCACGTCATTGACCATCCTTATTGCCTTCCGCTTGCACACCGCCAAGCACAATTCACAGCCATTGCACTTACCGGCGTCAACTTCGGGCTCAACCACACCCATAAAACCAATGTCATTAAGATGGGCGATGCCACAAGAATTGGGACAGCCGGATGCCGAGATTTTAATATTCAGGTCATTGATGCCCAATTCCTCCGCCAGCTTCTCAATTTTACGGAGTAAGGGCTGGGGCGCCACGTTGCTTTCCGTGCAGTAGCTACCAAAACAACTCTGGAGGTTATCAATGCCCGTGTCTAAAATTTGCATCCCCACCCTACCCAGTTCCTCCCTGATTGCCTCCAGGTGGTTTTTATCTACCCCCGGAATTTCGGGCGCCCCACGTACCGCAAAATGGACAAAGCCAAGACCATACTTATCGGCAATGTCAGCGATTTTTCTCAGCTGGTCGGCGTTAACTTCCCCACAGGTAGCCCTAATTCGCAGGATAATCTTATCCGTTTCTTTGCTCTTCAACCTCGTTTTGCACTTAATTGGCTCCAGGATTGCCCTTTCTCGCAAGTTTTTGTTCAGTTCCTGCTGGACCCGGTCAAAACCTAGCCGTTTAATAAGGTCAGCGGCTCTTTCTCCCGGTTTCCCTTCCTGGTTCATAAAGTCAAAGAAGTTCTGAACCAGTCTGACCGACTCTGTTTCATTCAGTGACTCAGCCACTTTCTGCCCAACGAAGGGGTTTACCCCCAGCCGCCCACCATAATAGACATCGTAGCCCTTCGTGCCATCTCTGCCCACACCAACAAAGCCGATGTCGGTCAGCACCCGGGAGACAATGCAGTCCCTCGGGCAACCAGCAACGCCAATCTTCACCTTATGCGACAGCGGAGCATAGAAAAAGTTATCCAGCTTTTCGCCGAGAGATAAGCCGTCGGTAACCGCGTAGGGGCAGACCTTATCGTCGTAGCAGACATTGATGCCCCTTACTGTCGGACCGCAGCGGTCAAGAATCAGGTAAACAGTGCTTAACTCTTCCTGCACCTTCTCAACGTCTCTGGAGTGAATAAAGGGGATTATTGGTATCTGGCGGGTGGTGAACAGGAGGTAACCACGAGCGTAGTTTTCCGTAATCTCGGATAGCTTCCTGAACTGCCGGGAAGTCATATTGCCGCAGGCGGTCTTCACCCAGAGGGCATACATATCCTTGTCCCTCAGTTTCACCACACCGCAACTTCTGAGTTCCTCAATGCTTTTGTGTTCTACGGTCATAAACTATGCCTCACGTCTTGTAATTGTTGACTATGTTGATGATTTTAGTATACTTAATCGCGACAAGCTTGTCAATAGGGACATTATCCTGTTTTGCAGGGAGGTTTTTAGCGGTCTTTCTGGTACTTTTTCTCTGCCTTCTGGACTAAGCGGATAACGCTCTCGCGGGCGTGCTTCACCAGCGGCGCACCGTGCCCGAAACAGACAATATCAAAATCCAGCTCTGTCAGCTTCTTTATTGACTCAATCTCCCGCGCAATATCAACAGTGAAAGCAAGCGAAGGTAAGCCGAGAAAAAACCGATGTATCAACACATCACCGGCGATGACCAGTCTCTGCCTCTTGAGGTATAATGAAATGCTTCCCAAAGTGTGCCCCGGCGTGTGCAAGACTTTAATCCCGCCCATTATGGGGAGCTCATCGCCATCATCAAGTAGTACGTCCACCCCGACTGGCATTGTCACCCACATGTTCTGTAAAGGCGTGAGCATCCACTTCAGCCATCCGTATCGGGTGGGTCCGGACTGGGGCAGCCACCCCTCAATATAAGGTGCGTCATCTTTGTGGGCATAGACTTTTGCCTGGGTAATTCTCTTAAGCTCAGACAGACTCCCGATGTGGTCGGCATGGTGATGCGTGATGATAATATTACTGATATCATAAGGGGAGTAGCCGAGATTCATCACCTGTTTCAGGATGCCCTCTGCCCTCCTCTTGAACCCGGTATCCACCAGAGTCAGCCTTTCGCCCACTAGGAGGTAGGCATTAGCCCCCCAAACCCCGGTACCAAAGATACCGGTGAATCGGTAGACTCCTTCAGTCACAAACATTGCTAACGTCCCGATGTAAAACTTTAGGCTGGCTTAGCTCACTTGTCAAGTTGTGGAATTGCGCAAAAATGGGGATTCAGGTACCGCAACTAAATTCCCCCAAAACGTCCACAGGTTGACATTATTCCCCAGTCCTGATACTTTTATTCTGTTAACAACGTCCTAGCATCAGGTAAGAATGAAGCACACGCCCTTATATCAAGAGCACCTCAAACTCAAAGCAAAAATGGTGGAGTTTGGGGGATGGGAGATGACCCTCAACTACCCCACCGGCATCCTCGCCGAACACTTGGCAACCCGAAAATTCGGTGGGCTCTTTGACATTTCCCATATGGGCAGATTTCTGATAAGTGGCAAAGATAGCCTCCCCTTCCTACAGCATACTTTGACCAACAACGCCGCTGCTCTTGAGCCGGGTCAATCTCAGTACACCATCATCCCCAATGGAAGCGGTGGGGCAATTGATGATACTTATCTCTACCGGCTGACGGAAACCGATTACCTTCTTGTCGTCAATGCGGCGAACATTGAAAAAGACTGGGCATGGTTCCAGCAATTCCAGTCCAAGTTCCCCAA
>CAZCEF010000028.1:0-9342 GCA_964497695.1 uncultured Dehalococcoidaceae bacterium
GTGCTTCGCCCGGCTTTATCCATATCTGGGGTCTGCCGGCGAAGACTCAGGCACGGATTCAAGGTGTGAAAAGAGCCGAGGCTGAAGAGGAGTAATGAGCCATATCCGGGGTCGGTTTCAGAAGGCGGCAGATAAAAAAGTCGCTGAATACACGGCGTCGCTCCCCTTTGACCGAAGGCTTTATCAGCACGATATTAAAGGCAGTATTGCCCACGCTAGGATGCTCGCTAAGCAGGGCATTATTTCCCGGAAGGAAGCTGAGGTTATCATTGAGGGGCTGGAGTCTATCGCTACTGAGATTGAGCAGGGCAAGTTCCAGTTCAAGGCGGAGCAGGAAGACATCCACATGGCGATTGAAACCCACCTGATGGAAAAGGTGGGGGAAGTCGGTGGCAAGCTGCACACCGCTCGCTCCCGCAACGACCAGGTGGCTCTGGACATGCGCCTGTACGCTAAAGAAGCTATCGCTAAGACTTTAAAGGCTCTGAGGGAGTTCCAGAAAGCTCTCGTTAACTTGGCAGAAGCCAATAGAAACGTCATAATTCCGGGCTATACCCATCTACAGCCGGCCCAGTCGGTGCTTCTGGCACACCATCTGCTTGCCTATTTTGAGATGGTGCGGCGGGATATTGACCGCTTCGTTGAATGCCTGAGGCACACTGATGTGATGCCTCTGGGGAGCGGTGCCCTGGCGGGGGTCACCTATAATATTGACCGCGAGTTTGTGGCGAAGGAGCTGGGATTCAGTCAGATAAGTCAGAACAGCATGGACGCGGTCTCGGACAGGGATTTCCTCCTGGAGTATGAAGCGGCGGCAAGTATCGGTATGATGCACCTCTCGCGCCTCGCTGAGGAGATTATTCTCTGGTCCTCCGCTGAATTCAATTTTGTCGAGCTTGATGAGGCTTACGCAAGTGGCAGCAGTATTATGCCGCAGAAGAAGAACCCCGATGTGGCTGAGCTGGCAAGAGGCAAGACCGGGCGTGTCTACGGCAATTTGATGGCACTGCTGACGACGATGAAAGCTCTGCCCCTTGCCTATAACCGTGATATGCAAGAAGACAAAGAGGGCTTCTTTGATACCGTGGATACCCTGCTGTCAACATTGGAAGTGTTCACCGGTATGATTGCCACGCTGAAAGTCAAGCCAGAAAATGTAGTAAAAGCCATGAAACGGAGCTATATTCTGGCAACCGACCTCGCCGACTACCTGGTCAAGAAAGGGGAAGCTTTCCGCACTGCCCATGGTATCGTGGCGAGACTGGTGAGTTATGCCAGTGAGAAGGGCAAGACCTTTGACGAACTGAGCCTGCAGGAATATCAGAAATTCTCCCCCAAATTTGGGCAAGACGTTTACCAAATCACCGTAGAATCGTCAGTGGCGGCGAGGGATGTTGTGGGTGGCACTTCTCCCAATCAGGTGGCAAAGGCGCTGGCGGCGGCGAAGGAAAGTCTCCGAAGATAGTAACAATAATTCCCCTAAATACTTGACGGGCGTGGTATAATTTCAATGGTCAGGGGAACGTGGATGAAGCGGTTGCTCGTGGTTTCGTTAATCGCTAGTGTTCTTTTGATAACCGCTTGTGGAACACCGCCACCGGCGCCCGCAACCCCACAGCCTACACCCAGTCCGCCTACTCCTCAGGCAGTACCCAGCTTGCCTCCTGCTCCTCAACCAGAGACTGCAGTAACTGTTGATACTCCGCGCTTTTCCGCAGAAGAAGTATGCGCTCACATCTGGTCGCGGCTAACACAGAGAATTTCAGAGAAATACGATAAAAGCTGCTTTGACCAGAATACGAGGGTGGCTAAATATCAGGGAAATGGGAAATGGACATTTGAGGTCTCCGGGATTGTCAAAGAGACAACGGCTCTGCCACCCAGAATCTACACGGAGACCAGAACAGTAGGTGGCAAGCAGGTAGAAGTCTGGTTTGAAGAACAAAAACAGAAACTGACCAGCAGTGACCTGAAACTCACCGCGGTATTTTATGAGAATACAATGACGCTAGATGCCTTAGATGTAAAGGAGTCCAACTGGCAGGAGTCTATTGAGGTCTTGTCCACAAGGTCACTCAAGGGGGAGCTATTTGTGGACTGGATTTCCGCCCAATATAGTGGCTCGGCTTACTACGTGGAGGGCAGTGTCAAAAATGTGGGCAAGATGCGATTGCTTAAGGTGAAAATCGAGGTAGCTCTTTTCGGTGAGGATGGAAAACTGGTGAAGATTATGACCTCGTCTTTATCGCCCGAGACAATTAATCCAAGCGAAACTGCGCACTTTAGGGAAGATTTTTACCTGGAAAAGAAATTGAGGTCTTACAACTACAGGTTTGTCTCGGACACAGGACTGGAAATTATTGCGAAGAAAGAGGGAGAAGAACCGCCACCCGGTCAGCCTCAGGCTTAGACGGCTTTCGTCCTCTTAGCTAGCTTATGCTGGGTACGCAGGCACCGAGTGCACAGGTTAACTCTCTTGAGCTGGCCACCAATTTCAATCGTCGCCGGGTGAATATTCGGCGCAAAGGGGCGCTTGGTATGGCGCTTGGAATGGCTAATCGCATGACCAAACTGGGGTTCTTTGCCACACAAATCACATTTCAATTCAGTTACTCCTTTGACAGAAGGGAAAACTTGGTGTATGATGCTGTTACTGTCTTATGGTAGCACAGTCCCTTATTACTTGGCAAGGGAGGTGAGGCATGAAGCAGGTGAGCACCATTAGTGGGCAGGACTTAAGGGAAATGTTTACCGCCGCCACAAACTGGCTGGAAAAAAGCGCGGCGGACATTGATGCCTTGAACGTCTTCCCGGTACCGGACGGCGATACCGGCACTAATATGCTCCTGACCATGCGTTCTACCGTGGAAGAAGCCTACCGCGCCCCTGACCACAGCGCTTCCGCCGTAACCAAAGCGATGGCGAAGGGAGCTTTGATGGGGGCGAGGGGTAATAGTGGCGTTATTCTATCACAGATTCTGCGAGGTATAGCGCAGCGTCTGGAGGGTAAGGAGAGTATTACTGCCACTGACCTTGCTGAAGCTCTGCAAATTTCCGCCGCTCTGGCTTATAAAGGGATAAGTAACCCTACCGAGGGGACTATTCTCACCGTAATTAAAGACGTTGCCAATGCCGTAAAAGAGAAGATAGCCAGGAACGGCAATGATTTAGTGGCACTTATGGAAACGGCGGTCAACGCGGCCGGTGAATCGGTAGCAAATACCCCCAAACTACTGAAAGTGCTAAGAGAAGCCGGGGTGGTAGATGCTGGTGGGCAGGGCTTGTACACCATTCTGGAAGGTTCCCTCCGTTACTTGACTGGGGAGGCGGAGCAGATGCAGTTCCGTAAGCCGCAGATTATTGTCAGTGACCTCCCCGCCACGAAGCTCCCCCAGATGATTGCTGCCGATGAAATCCCTTACGGCTACTGCACTGAGTTCTTGCTCAAAGGTGAGGGCATTGACTCAGACAAAATAAGAAAGAAACTGGAGAAGAAAGGTGAGTCGCTGATTGTGGTGGGTGACGAGTCTGCCGTCAGAATCCACATTCACACCCTAGACCCTGGTGAAGTATTGACTTACGCCGCCGGTCTCGGCACGATGCACCAAGTCTCCATCCGCAATATGGACGAGCAACACCAGGGCTTTCTGGAGATGCAGAAAGAAAGAGCGCCTGCGGTTGATACGGCGATTATTGCGGTGGTCTCTGGGGATGGGCTGGCGGATGTTTTCACCAGCCTGGGAGTATCGGCAATTGTTCCGGGTGGGCAAACGATGAACCCGAGCACTAAGGACTTACTTCAGGCGGCTGAGTCGGTACCTTCCGAGAAAGTAATTATCCTGCCGAACAATAAGAATATCATTCCCACCGCCAGTCAGGTGCAGGAGGTGACCAAAAAGAATATCTATGTCATACCTGCCGAAACCATCCCGCAGGGAATCGCCGCTCTCCTAGCCTTTGATTATGAAGCCAATTTTGACACCAATACCCAGTTGATGCAGAAAGCACTGGAGAACGTGAGGACAATTGAAATCACCCGTGCCGTACGTTCAACGCAGGTTGGTCGGCTGAAGATTAAGAAGAAGCAGGCGATTGGTTTCTTGGATGGCGACCTTGTCGCCGTAGCTGATAGCCCGGCCGATGTCCTGAACCAGACGCTTAACAAGGTGAATTTGAAGAGAGCGGAAGTGATTACCATCTATTGTGGTGCTGATACGGAAAGAACTGAGGCTGATGAGTTAGCCAGTGAAATCAAGGAAAAACATCCTCACCTCCAGATGGAAGTCGTTCAGGGCGGTCAACTCCACTATAACTACATCGTATCAATTGAATAGGAGGGCTGGGCTATGGCGGTTAGAATTGTTACCGATAGTCTATCTGACATCACCCCCGAGTTTGCCAAGGAATTAGGTATTGATGTGGTGCCAGTCTATGTGCGCTTTGGTAAGGAGGTCTTCCGCGATCGGATTGAGATGAGCACCGATGAGTTCTACCGGCGCCTGGTGCAAGGTGATGTTTTCCCCACCACCACCCAGCCTTCCCCCGGCGATTTCCTAGAGGTCTTCAAGCGTCTTGCCAAAGAGACAAATGAAATTCTAGTCGTTACATTGTCCAGCAAGCTCAGCGGAACGTATCAATCGGCTCTGCAAGCCAAGTCCCTGATGGAAGGGGAGAAGTGCCGTATTGAGGTCATTGACTCGCTGAAGGTAATCATGGGGCTGGGCTTGATAATGATTAGTGCGGTGAGGGCGGCTAAGGCGGGGGCTAGTCTTGACCAGTTAGTGGATTTAGTGCGTAAGGCAATACCTCGCTCCCATTCAGTAATGTTCTTTGATACCTTGAAATATCTGGCAAAGGGCGGGCGTATTGGTAAGGCACAGGGATTGCTCGGTTCACTTCTTGCCGTCAAGCCTATTCTCACGCTAAAAGATGGAGAAGTAACCCCCCTCACGCGGGTACGCTCCCGGACCGCCGGTCTGGATTATCTTTACAAATTTGTTGCCAGCTTTGCCAAGATTGGGGGACTAGCAGTGGAATACGCCACTACGCCGGCTGAAGCGGAACAGCTTGCCAGCCGACTCGGGGCGCTGTATCCCAAAGACCACATCATCCGGGCAACCGTTAGCCCGGTGATTGGCACCTACGTTGGTCCTCATGTCCTTTCGGTCTCGGTACTGGAGGCGGCGGCTTAAACCTAGTATGACAGTCAAAGTTGTTACCGATAGCACCTCTGACCTCTCGCCTCAGTCAGCTAAAGAGCTTGGTGTTACCGTAGTCCCGGTCTATGTCCGATTTGGCGATAAGGTCTATCGCGATGGCATTGACATCGCCCAGGATGAGTTTTACCAGAAACTAGCTAACAGTCCAGTTCATCCCGCCACCTCTCAGCCCTCCCCGAGCGACTTTGCTGATGCTTACAATCGGCTGGCAAAGGAGACGGATGAAATTCTTTCCGTCCATGTTTCCAGCAAGGTGAGTGGCACCTGTGAGTCGGCGCTACGAGCCAAAGAGATGGCACCACCGGGATGCCATATTGAGGTGGTGGACTCCTTTTCGGTCTCAATGGGCTTGGGGCTGGTGGTTATGGTGGCGGCTCGCGTCGCCAGGATGGGGGAAAGCCTTCAGTTGGTACTGGAGGAAGTAAAAGAAGCGATTCTCAGTACCCGTATCTTTGGGGTTCTGGACACGCTGAAATACCTATTTCTTGGCGGACGCATCGGCAAGGCGAAGGCACTGTTTGGCACTCTGCTTAATGTCAAACCGATGCTCACCATGCGTGATGGCGAAATAATGCCGGCGGGTTTAGCCCGTACCCGGAGTAAAGGGCTTGACCGTTTATTTGAGATTGTGAAGAATGCGCTCAATGTTCAGGAATTAGCCATTGTGCACAGCACCAACCCCGGCGAAGCCGCCTCGTTCAAGGAGCGCCTGAGTTCAATCCTACCCGCAGAGCGGATTCACATCGCCCGACTCGGTCCGGCGCTGGGCGCCCACGCTGGTCCGGGCACTCTGCTGATGGCTCTCCGTGGGAAGCTGAGCAACCTCTTATCGGAATCAAGGGCAGAACCTGAAAAGAAAGGGTTCTCCTTGCCTTCAATCCGCCTGCCAAAATTGAATTTGCCTCGCCGCTGATTTTCCACTAAGATTGTCTTAATGGATATTGAGGCTCTGCAAAAAGTCCTGGAGCTGGAGCAAAAGAAGGGTTACGCCGATACTGCCGTCATTGGCGGTCTGGACAAATTCCTCCACCGCTGGTCGGCTAAGGCGATGGAATCAATCACTGAGCCTCGCCGGCTCAGCCGATTCCAGAAGCTGAATTTGCTCAACTCCAACTATGCTGCTTTGACTCGCCCCCAGCGTAAGGAGCTGATAGATAGTATCCTTGCGTTCTTTACCAGTCAAGGGGAGAAAAAGGAAGAATCGCCAACCCCAAAAGCCACCTCAACACCGCCAGCCAAAATCAAAACACGCACGCTGCGCAAGCCAGTGCCAAAGGTAAAGGGCGACAGCATTGAATCAGCCATAACCGTGATTAAAGGCATTGGTCCGGGGCTAGTGACCAAATTCCTCCGGCTGGGGGTAAAAACGGTGCGCGACTTACTTTATTTCTTCCCGCGGCGTCATCTGGATTACAGCCAGCTCAAACACATCTCAGAACTCACCGAAGGAAACGAGGAGACCATTATTGCCAATATCTGGCAGTCTCAAGTAACTTTTCTGGGCGGTCGGAGGGGGACAGAAGCCATTGTCGGCGATGAAACCGGGAACGTTCGCGCGGTGTGGTTTAATCAGCCCTATCTCGCCAAGCGGCTGACCACCAACAGCAGAATCGTGCTCAGCGGGCGGGTGCGACTTTTCAAGGGTCGGCACGTCTTTGAGTCGCCAGAATGGGAGATTGTGGAAGAAAAGGACTTAGTTCACACCGGGCGCTTGGTGCCGGTCTATCCGTTAACCTCAGGCTTATACCCGAGACAGGTCAGGAAGCTGATGAAGGAGACGGTGGAGCAGTGGTCGTGGCAGATGGCAGATTTCTTACCGTCAGAATTGAGACAGCGGTGCCACCTCATTGATTTGCCCCAGGCGGTAAGTCAGGCTCATTATCCCGAAGACCTTGCTGCCAAAGATAAAGCTAGAGCCAGGCTGGCTTTTGACGAACTTTTTCTGCTTCAGCTCGGCGTGATGAGCAAGAAGCACGACTGGCAGGTGGCGGGGGCGGGCGTTGCTTTCAAGGTAAAACCATCGGTACTGGAGGGTTTTCTCAAATCGCTGCCTTTTCAGTTGACTTTTGCCCAGCAGCGGGCTCTGAAAGAGATACTGGCTGACTTGCAGAAGTCCCAGCCGATGTGCCGTTTGTTGCAGGGGGAGGTGGGGAGTGGCAAGACCGTGGTGGCAACGGTAGCTTTGCTCGTTGCCGTCGCCAATAGCTGTCAGGCAGCGTTCATGGCACCCACTGAAATTTTAGCCGAGCAACACTTCGCCACTATTTCCCACCTTTTAGCTCGGGCAGGTCAGGCGGAGGAGGAAGAGCCTTATATCAGACGTTACGCCGGACTTTTAAGCCGCCCGGTGACGGTTGCTTTGCTCATCGGTGATATTAATCAGGTGAAGAAACAGGAAGTGCAACAGCAGGTTGCGGAAGGCAAAGTGGATATTGTCATTGGCACGCACGCTTTGATTCAAAAGGGCGTGGATTTCCGGCAAATGGGGCTGGCAGTGGTTGACGAACAGCACCGCTTTGGCGTTACCCAGCGTTCGGCGTTGCGACAGAAAGGAGTCCGACCCCACGTGCTGGTGATGACCGCGACGCCTATCCCCCGCACCCTCGCGCTGACCTTATACGGCGACCTTGATTTATCGGTTGTTGACCAGCTACCGCCGGGGAGGCAGGCGGTGAAGACCAAGTGGCTCCAACCGGAGCAAAGGGAAGCCGCCTATGCCTTTATCCGTAAGCAGGTAGCCAGCGGGCGTCAAGCCTTCATTATCTGCCCGCTGATTGAGGAATCGGAGGCAATTGATGCTCAGGCAGCGGTGGTGGAGTACCAACGCCTTTCGCAGGAAGTCTTCCCCGATTTGCGGCTGGGCTTACTGCACGGTCGGATGCCAGCCAGTGAAAAGGATGAGGTGATGCGCCGCTTCCGCGCCAGCGAGCTGAAAATTCTGGTGTCTACTCCCGTGGTGGAAGTTGGCATAGATGTGCCCAATGCCACGGTGATGCTGGTGGAGAGCGCCGACCGCTTTGGGCTTTCGCAACTGCACCAGTTCCGGGGGAGAGTGGGGAGAGGTCAGGAGCAGAGCTACTGCATGTTACTTGCCGAAAATCCCTCGGAAGTGGGGCGATTGCGACTTGACATAATAGAAAAAGTGCAAGACGGCTTTACTCTGGCGGAAGAAGACCTGAAGCTGAGGGGTCCAGGTGAGTTTTTCGGCACCAGACAGAGCGGACTGCCCGACTTGCGTATGGCGAGGCTTTCCGATATTGCTTTGCTGGAGCTAGCCCGCAACGAGGCGATAGCCCTCTTCCAGATTGACCCGCAGCTAAAGATGTCAGAGCACACCCTGCTGGCAAAAGAGCTGGCACGCATCTGGGGCGCCGCAGCCGGCGAATGGAGCTAAAGGAAAGGGCATACACAGGTCGGGAAGTCATTCCCATGTATGCCCATTTGATTTCTACCTAGCTTCTGTTGCTTTGCCTAACCTGGGCGAAGCAATCACTGCAGTAGACTGGCCGACCCTGCCGTGGCTCAAATGGTACCTCGGTCTCTTTGCCGCACTGAGCGCACACCGCAGGATACATCTGGCGCGGTGCCCGGGCAGAGCCGCCTTCGCCACGCTGAGACCTTCTTGACTGGCGGCAGGAGGGGCAGCGCTTGGGCTCATTGGTGAAGCCCTTCGCCTGGAAGAATTCCTGCTCGCGGGCGGTGAAGGTGAATTCAGCCCCGCAATCGGCACACTGTAGGGTTTTGTCCTGTAAGGTCATGGGATGACCTCCTTCCTTAAAAATGGTTGGTTACTAAATGGTCATCCACTGACCTTGAGTAAATTGGGAACAAAAGGCAGGCAAGGGTAACCAATTAACCAAGTTGGATAACCTTTGTTGAACCACCGAGGGCTATTATACCAAGAAGAATCTAGGAATGCAAGGGGATGTTTTCGTTTCAGTACCTTGCTGGCACTCATGCCATCTGCAATGTCAAGCGACCTCACCCCCTGCCCCCTCTCCTAGGAGGAGAGGGGGCGTAAAGGGAAGAGGGGGGCTTTACCCCTCTTAAAATAGCTTCCCCTTCCCATTTCAGGAGAAGCCGGACCGATAATTGACGCCGCTTCCGGTTAACAGCCCATTCA
>CAZCEF010000028.1:9442-10662 GCA_964497695.1 uncultured Dehalococcoidaceae bacterium
TTTCAGGAGAAGCCGGACCGATAATTGACGCCGCTTCCGGTTAACAGCCCATTCAAAGTGATGTTAGAGAAGTAGAATCCGGAGATGAAGAATTTGGTCATTTGGTCAAGCATGCTTATTCCTCCACCTTGCTAATCTTGATTTCCTAATCCTCATATTGAAAGACTTCTTCCAGCGGCACACCAAATGCCTTGGCAACCCTAAAGCCTAACTCTATGGAAGGCACGTATTTCCCCTGCTCAAGAGCGATAATAGTCTGCCGGGTGCAGCCTACCCGGTTAGCTAGCTCTTCCTGCGTCATCTCATCATGGTCGAAACGCAGCCTGCCTTGGCATTTGTCTCTTCACTGCTATTCTAGTTTCTACCGTTCTTCAAAAGCCACCACTTACAGTCGCAGTCGCCGGCGCAGTCTTAGCTACCATTATTCAAGCATTGCCTGTGCGGCTAAACGACAATCTGACGATACCCATTGGCAGTGCTGTAGCTATGCTGGTAGTAAATACTATTGCTTGAGCGATTACTCAGCAAGCCGCCTTCCTAACATTCTGGCTTGTTGTTACACATACCGTGAGCAGAAGTATTATTCGTAACCGTAGCACCTGTGTGCAAACATTACCGTCGTCTTCTTTCGTATTGACAATAGTATCAATAGAGAGTAAACTAAAATGCCAACATGTGAAATAGCCTTAGAAGTAGACTGTGGTTAGGGGTCAAGGGAATGAAAGAAGGTCACCATAATCGCAATTTGAAGCGGTTGATGGTGCCTTTCTAGTTTGGAAGGAGATATTCACACCCAAAACAGGAATGAATAATGACACTGCTGAGGAGATCAAGTTATTGTTAGGGTTTGAGCATATGTCCCACAAAATAAGATGAAGGAGGTGGTAGCTATTAACAGGAAAAACTTTACGTAGCGTAGTTTCAATTTTTTAGGAGGATGGGAAAATGAATAAGAGAATGATTTTATCCTTGGTTACGTTGGTAGCTTTAGTTGGCACTTTAGTTGCCGCTGGCTGTGCACCAAAACCAGCGCCAGCCCCTACTCCCGTTCCAACCCCGGCACCCGCTCCCGCTCCAGCTCCGGTACCTACACCAGCCCCGGCACCAGCACCAAAACCAACCCCAACCCCCACACCGACGCCAACACCAGCCCAACCCCCAAAGGTAATTACCTGGAAGGTTCAGGACTCTTGGGATGCCGCCAATCCGGGTCATATCAC
>CAZCEF010000029.1:0-1133 GCA_964497695.1 uncultured Dehalococcoidaceae bacterium
CAGTACCTCGTCCGTGATGACTATGCCGATATGATTAATTTCAACGTGGAAGTTAATCTTCTGCCGCAGGGTGCTTTTGCCAATTACACCGCCCAGAGACAGGCAGAAGGTGCTGACCTGGCTCATCTCAAGCCACCCCACATCAACCCGTCCCCTAAAGTACTCTCGCTGCTCCTGAGTAAGCCCGAAGCCGTGCCGGCCACCAAGTCTGAGGCTGAGAAGGTGGCAGCTCGCTAGTACTTTAGTAGTCCCCTTTTGGTCAAAAAGTATTCCTCCATTTGGTCTGATTACTTTAGTTTCACTTGACAGGCTCCGCTCATTGTGGAAATAATAGCTCACCTATGAATGTTTATACTCTGTTTCCACTAGCCGCGATTATCGCCTATATACCGCTCCTTATTTCAACCATTGGCAGTCGCCCGTGGCAACGGCGGAACGAGCTCTTTATCTTATATCTGGTCGCCGCCATAACGTGGAGTCTCACTGACGTTTTTCTGCGCGGTAATTTCTTTCCAGAGCTTAACGATACTTTGCTCAGAGTAATTATCATCACCTATATTTGGACGATAATACAATTTCACTGCTTCATTTCCTCCTTCTACTCCCCGGGACAGAGCCGGTGGCTACCCTTCGCCTATTTTTCACTGGCATTCATTATTACGATGGTGCTACTTGGTTATATTCCGAAAGGTGTTATTGACAGTGGTAATGGTAAGCTTTACCTGGATTATGGCAAGGGGATCATATTCCTGCTTGCTCCCCTTCTAATTCTGCTGTTCA
This sequence comes from uncultured Dehalococcoidaceae bacterium, assembly GCA_964497695.1. Taxonomy (GTDB): domain Bacteria; phylum Chloroflexota; class Dehalococcoidia; order Dehalococcoidales; family RBG-16-60-22; genus JBGOXU01. The sequence continues at coordinate 781 of CAZCEF010000029.1, forward strand.
GGAACGTGTATGTCTTCTGGAGAAGGCTTAAGATTCTAGACAATCCAGTTTTATATAATCAAATTGTGGCTCTTCTGCTTACTCTAGCTGTTCTGACCGTCTTTAGCTTCGCCGCAATTCTCCCTTGGGGAAGAGAATTCGCGGTAACTCATTTTGGCAGCATCATCAATGCTTTCATTCTCAGCTACGCTACCATCAGGCACCAGCTGCTGGATATCCGGACTGTTTTGAGAGGGGCTTTAGCTTGGTTCAGCTTGGGATTAATCGGCGTGGTCAGCTACGCACTACTTATTGCCATTCTCCACGCCCTATTCAAATTCAGTTTAGACTCCACGGCGATGGTCTTGACTGCC
>CAZCEF010000029.1:1233-5711 GCA_964497695.1 uncultured Dehalococcoidaceae bacterium
GAGCTCTTTGTGCCCTTGATAAGCCGTGATAAATTAATCGGCATACTGGCGCTAGACAGAACGCCTTCCGGCAGGTATTCGCTTGAAGACTTAAACCTGCTGGAAGAAGTCACCAACCGGGTCGCCGTCAGTATGGAGAAGGAATACCTGAGGGAACGCTTGAGAGAGCGCGAGGAAGAGCTCCAGGTAATCAATCGCTCCAGCGCGATTATCACCTCCAGTCTGGATATTCAGGAGATATATGATAGCTTTATTGGGGAGTTAAAGAAAATCGTTGACGTTAGCTGGGCAGCAATCGTTCTTGTGGAGGAGGCTACAATTTATTTTCTCGCCCTTTCCTCAGAAGTCGGTTCAGCCTGGAAGGTCGGCGAGCGCTTCCCACTCAAGGGCACCGCCACTGAATGGGTTGCCATCAATCAAAAAACGGTCAGTGAGCCTGACCTGACAAAAGAGTCTAAATTTATGACCGGAAGCTACCATCTTAAATACGGCATATGCTCTATTGTGTACCTACCATTAATCGCCAGAAGCCGGGTCATCGGCAGTCTCATCGTTGGCAGCACGCGACCCAATGCTTACAGTCAGCGTCAGATAATGCTCCTAGAGCAACTGGCTTCTCAGATTGCGATGCCCGTGGAAAACTCCCGTCTCTATGCGGACGCGGAGAAGAAAGCTCGCGTTGATGACCTCACCGGACTGCTTAATCGCCGCTCTCTGGATGAGGTGATTGCCAGCGAGATTAATCGCCTCTCCCGATACGGCGGTGTTTTCTCCCTGATTATTCTTGACCTTGACTCCTTTAAAGCCTTCAATGATACTTACGGGCACCTCGCCGGCGATAGACTTCTCAAGCAGATTGGCGACGTGCTTAAGAGCTGTATCCGCGGTACTGACCAAGCTTTCCGCTACGGGGGCGACGAGTTTGCCATACTTCTACTGCAGACGGCGGTTGAACCTGCCTGGGAGGTGGCGGAGCGTGTCCGCAAACGAATCCCCGCCGCGGTTAAGACCGACCATATCCCGATTACCGCCAGCCTTGGCATCGCCAGCTGGCCCATTGATGGCATCGGTGCCAATGAAATTATTGCCACGGCGGATGCGGCACTGTACCTCGCCAAGCGGAGTGGTGGCAACCAGAGTCGCCGCGCCTCACCGCCGTCAATCGCCGTGGAAAAGGCTGTCTCTGATCAGGAGATACAAGAAAGCGAGAGTTTGAGCAATATCCTCGGGCTGGCGGCAACCGTTGATGCCAAAAACCATTACACCCGAAGCCACTCCAAGAAGGTGAGTGAATGTGCTATCGTCATTGCTGAAGCGCTGAAGCTGAGCCCTCAGGAAATCAGCCGTCTGGAGACTTGCGCGTTGCTCCATGATATTGGTAAGATATGCATCAGCAACGAGATACTCAACAAACGGGGTACGTTGACTGCTGATGAGTGGGAGGTAATCAAGACTCATCCCCAACTGGGGGCAACCATCGCCAGCCATGCCCGGCAGATAAATGATTGCCTGGCAGGCATCCGGCACCATCACGAAAGATATGATGGCAGTGGCTACCCCGATGGGTTGAAGGGGGAAGCAATACCTCTGGAAGCCCGTATCTTAGCTATAGCGGACGCTTTCGCGGCAATGACTTCCGACCGCGTCTATGCCGATGCCATGCCGCTTGAGGAGGTGCTAGAGGAAATAAAACGAGGCGCCGGGAAGCAGTTTGACCCACGCCTTGTTGAGCTATTTCTACCCATTGCTAGAAATAACATTACTCAGCCACTCAGGAGAACATAACTTGTGGTGACAGCGAGGACGAATATGGACAAAATTCAGGTATTTATCATCAGCCAGCAATTCCTCTTCCGACAGGGAATAGAGCATTCCCTTTCCAGTGTAGACGACTTTGAAGTCACCGGTAAGTCTGAGGTCAATGACGAAGTACTGCAGCAGATTGACACCCTGCCACCCGATGTCGCCTTGCTAGATATTGATACCCCCGGTGATGCTGGCTTAAAGCTGGCACGCCGGATAAAACAACGCCTGCCCAATGTTGGCGTCGTGGTATTAACCTCAAAACCGGACGATGCTCAGCTTTTCCAGGCACTCAAAGCTCAGGCGGTAGCTTATCTCAGCAAGGAAGTCAGCCCTGACAACCTCATTGACACTATCCGGCGTGTTTCTCATGGTGAGCACCCAATTAACGAAAACCTGACCAGTCGCCCCAGACTAGCCGAACAGGTACTGCAGCAGTTCCAGGAACTCACCTGGCGGACGGAAGCGGAAGGCTTTATCTCTCCCCTCACTCCCAGAGAGAAAGAAATCCTCAACTATATCGCTCAAGGTTTCCTCAACAAACAGATTGCCGCCCGACTCAACATCAGTGAACAGACGATTAAGAACCACGTCACCTCCATCCTGCGTAAGCTGAATGCCAATGCCCGCACTGAGGCGGTAGTCGTGGCGATAAAACAGGGTCTAATCACTCTCACTTAAACCCTTCCCTTTGGGAGCCGAACCTTGAGCCGGGATAGCCCCTATCTTGACATTCGTAACGTGAGGAATTATATTATGTCCAGCTAGACGCTGAAGAAGAGAAGATGTCAAGCCGGTACGAAAAGGAAGCTTATCAGTTCTTAGCGGTTTACCGCTTTCTTGCCTATGCCCTGGCGGTAATGTTCACCCAGGTTACCCCGGCGATATTCACCGCCAATATGCCCCCCGCCCAACTCTATATCATCTTAACTACCCTCGGGGTTTATACTATCCTGAGGGTCTTTTCACCCCTGCGCTGGCAGGCTAGCGGCACTATGACCTACTTAATCCTGATTGGTGATTTTGTAATCTGTCTATTGCTTGTCATCTATACCAATGGTCTTAACAGCAGTTTCTTGCTCTATTCTCTCACCCCGATAATGACGGCGGCGCTTCTTTTTGAGGAGAAAATTGCCCTCAGTCTGGCGGCTACTGCTTCCCTGACGTTGTCAATAACTCACGTAGCCTTGAGCCAGCTTAGCAATAGGTTTGCCTGGATTATGCAGGGACATAACCTCACCCTGCTCATCGTCTACACGCTCTTCTGCTTTGTCAGCGCTACTGTGCCTTACCGTATTAATCTGAATATCCGGCGTCGCATTGAAAGGGAGGCAATTATTGAGGAGCGCCGGAGAATCGCCCGTGAGATACATGACGGCGTAGCCCAATCACTGAGCTACCTTAATCTAAAGACCAGAAAAGTGAGCAACCTGCTCTCTCACCAGAAAACAGTGGAGGCTCTGAACGAGATCGGTGACATCCGTGAGGTAGTCCAGGATACCTATGAAGACATACGCGAAACCATTGACCAGTTAAGCACCGAGATAAGGACTATGACTCTGGTTCCTTCTCTCGGCAACTATGTCCGTGAGTTCAGCCATAATAACGGCATCCCCGTTGACTTTGATGTCGCCAAGCCCTTTGCCAAGCTTTCTCCCGTGGCTGAGCTCCAGCTACTGCGCATCGCCCAGGAGGCACTGACTAACGTCAGACGGCACGCCAAGGCGACTCACGTCCTGGTCAAGCTGGACAACTCAGACAACTCAGTTGACATGACCATCAAAGACAACGGCAAAGGCTTTGTTCTTTCCGACCTGGAGAAGTCCCCGCCGGGCTATCACGGGCTTACCATCATCAAAGAAAGGGCGGAGGGGCTGGGAGGTACCCTGACCATAAATACCAACCCCGGACAGGGCACCGAGGTCAAGATTAGCCTGCCCTTTGAGAAAGTGAGACTATAATGGAGCCGATTAAAGTCCTGGTGGTGGACGACCACACGCTGTTTCGCCGGGGAATCGCTTCCGCGCTGGAAGATGAGGCAAATATCAAAATAGTCGGTGAGGCAGCGGACGGACTGGAGGCAATCAAGAAAGCGGAGGAAATTGTCCCCGACGTGATTCTGATGGACCTCAATATGCCCAATTGCACGGGACTGGAAGCCACCCAAGCCCTTCAGACCAAAATGCCCCAGATAAACATCCTCGTTCTCACCGTCTCCGACAACGAGGCTGACCTCTTTGCCGCCATGAAGTTCGGTGCCAAAGGCTACATCCTCAAGAATACTGACCCCGAAGAGCTGATTCGCGCTATTACTCATATTGCGCAGGGTGGGGTGATAGTCTCACCATTGATGGCATCAAAGCTATTGGCTGAGTTCAAAAACCCATCAGCTCTTGCCGAAAAGCCAACCGCGCCGGAAGCGGGCACCATCTTAAGTCCCCGTGAAGAAGAGGTGCTGGGACTGGTGGCGCAGGGTGCCACCAATAAAGAAATCGCTGACGCCCTCTTTATCTCGGAAAATACTGTCAAGACTCACCTCCGCAGTATTATGGAGAAACTGCATCTCGCCAATCGCAGTCAGGCAGTGGCTTACGCCATAAAGAAAGGGCTTGCCCAAGACAAGGGCACCGAAAAGAGTCCATAACAGCACCGGGAGCGCCAGCCAATCTCCAATT
>CAZCEF010000029.1:5811-10596 GCA_964497695.1 uncultured Dehalococcoidaceae bacterium
CGGCTTACCAAATTTAGACTCTAGTTTAATCGTACCCTTGGTGGTATAGGGATAGCCCTCGGGGGGTGGCACCGGGCTGGTGAACCGTCCACTTTTCTCCAGAGCCGCTACATATTCACGGAAGGCAAAGTAACTCTGTGCTTCGGCGTCCACACTTATATTGATACCTTCATGCGTGACCGATACCACCTTGACACCAAGGCTTTTTGCCTCGCTATTAATCACCCCGAGGTCGCCCATGATATTGCCACCCATATCCAGAATCATCTTGTACTCATTGACAGCTTTCTGAAGCGGCTCGCGCCTTTGAATTTCCGCCTTTTTTATCTGCAGTTGACTATCCAAGACGTTGAATTTTCTCTGTAGTTCTGATGTTTTATTCATGGCGCTGGTGGTCGCCTGAAAGATGGGGAACACCAGGAGAATAGCACCGATTATCAAGATGGTAGCGTAGACCTGCTTCGCTGCAGGACGCCATGGGCGATAGGTATCTGGCAGGATATTGATGTCTAAAGGAGCGTGCTGATCTTCCGCCACGTTCAGCGGGAGCCCTTTTAGCGCCAGCCCCACGTTCACCGCATATTGAGACAGTGGCAGATGGGAGGGGTACTTTAGCGGCGGGGTAAGGTTTTCCACCGGACAATTGACAAGGTCTTTCAGCTTCGCCACCAGCGGCAGGTCACCAGACAACTGACCGGTGATGAACAGAGGAGTATTCGGGTCAAGGAGTTCCGGATGACGGAAATTGAAAAAGTCCCTGGTCAGCTCCAAGTTGATTAACAGATATTCTGCCTTTTCATCGCCACTCCTTTCGCCTGATTCCCAGGCGATTGTCCGCATCACTTCCGGCACGCCATTGACCAAGATAATGATATCAAAGCTGGACGGTTCAATATTCAGAATAACCGCCCGGTCCCGATTTACGGCTCTTACCAGTGCCATGGTGCGCAGTTCCAGAGTACGGGTATCAATACCGACGCCCTTCAGAGCGAGCAACTGGGAATCAACCGTACTCCGCGGCACACCCAAGACGAGAATTCTACCTGGCTCATCTTTATTATTGCCAACAATGTTATGCCAGGAGAAGTACAGTCTGTCCTCGGTTAACGGCACGGTCTCCTTGACCGCCATCATCACTGATTCCTGCATTGTCGGGCGGGCGGGCAGGCTGGTCACCGGCAGAAAGCGACTTACCGAATAGAGTCCACTGACGCTGGCAAAGACTTTGCTAGCTTTAATGCCGGTGGAAGCCATTGTCTCTTTAATCAGAGCACCCAGTGCCTTGGGGTCAGGAGCAGGTTCCTCCTCCCCATCAGAGCGAGCCGGGAGCGCCACGCTTGCCCACTTTTTCACCTCTCCCCGCCTCATCTCCATCAGCCGGACGTTGCTGTTATCAATATCCACGGTGACGACCCTGCCAGTTAACCCTCCCCCGAAGAACCCAGCTAGATTCTTCAGGAGCAGCTTTAACGCATCACCAATGCTGAGGGCTAAAATCCCCTTTGCCCCTTTAACCTCTGCCTCTTTCGTTGCCACTATTGTCCCCCCGTCTTGGGCTTGGGTTGTGGTTGAGGAGTTGGCGGTTTGGTCTCGGCTGGTTTTTCCACCCTGTAGTAGATATCAACGTCCACCGTCGCCTGTGTCTCTGTCAGTGCCTCTTCCGACCCACGGTACTCAATGGCGCCACCTACCGCCGGTCCATCAAACTGGCGCACCGTACCGTTAGCCTCACAGGTGTAGTAGTATTTGGTGGTCTTTACCTTGAGATAATTGACCAGGTTGGTCTGACGACCATCAGCGATAATATCATGACCAAAAAGGAGGTACCCCACTTTGTCTCCGTCTGTGTACTTGTTCCCCTTGGGGTCAGCGGGCTTACCACCCGTCTCTTCGGTCCAGTCAGAAAGTGCATCTGGAAAGACAGTCATATCATCAAAGGCAACCTCCCCGGTGAAATTTCTCGCGTGGGGTATCGCGGGGAGAGCATTTTCCAGCATCATGGCATTTACCGCCGCCTGCACGTCCCGCCATTCCTGCCTTCTTTCTTTCTCCGCACCCTCGTACATTACCGCCACTTGAGAGATAACGGCCTTCTTGAGTACCATTGTCGGCAGTGTTTTACCCGCATCCAGGTCAGCGACAAACGCCAGCACATCGTCATATTTACCCTGGACCTTGATATTGCGAATTGGCAAGACCTGGTATTTGCCATCACCAATTTTGACTTCAATTATTTTGCTGGGTGGTGGAATATTGAACTTGCCCGCCTCATCAGCAACGTTGATTCCGCTTGCCTTGGCTATTTTGACCAGTATTTCTAGAACAGCGTAGTCCGTGACCGGGTTGAGGGCTTGCTTAACTAAGTCATACTCGGCTTTGAGGTTGTCGGCCAGGGGCAGTGGTTTAGCCGCAATGACGCTTTGCTTGGCGATTGCCTCATTAAGCTCATTTTGCTTCGGTCCTTGCTGAAAATAAATAATGCCTAAGCCAAGATAGATGATCAAGAAAATGCCGATTAAGAATAAAAACCCCGTCCGACGCAGTCTGGTGATTAAATTGTTCATATCAATCTGTCCAGTTCACCAAAGGTGCCACGTGAAAATTTACTTCCACCTCTCTCGCAAAGCTTTCTGAACTTTCTCCTCAATTGTCTCTTCAAGCGTTTTCTCTTCCTTCTTTTCCGTCTCCAGAGTCTTTTCCAGCCTAGCTAACTCTTCCTGATAGAAGCTCTTATAGAGTTGCCTGCCCCGGCGCCAGCCCACCAGCCACACCATTGCCAAGCCAAAGAGCGCAATCAGTGATACAATCTCAATCCGGACGTTCTGGAAGAGTAAGATAATAACAATTATCAAAACGGCAAACAAGAATACCGCCACATCAAGGTCCCACCGGGCGACTCTGGCACGCTGAGCCGCTTTGCGGGCTGCCAGCCGTTTCATTTCCTCACGCGCCTGCTCCAGGCTAACTTCAGCTTCGTCCAAGTTTCACCTCCTTATCTCGGAGCCAGGAAGAAGGATGGACGCCCTTATTGTTAACACTATACTACCACCAAGAAGCCCTTTAGTATACCTGCCAGGAGTTAATGGCAATACCACCTTCAACCAAGCCCAGATTAGCGTCAATGATAACCTCACCCGCATCCGCCCGACTATCATAATAAGGCACCAGCACCGTGCCGGTGTTCCAGCTATAGGCGGTGTTCCACATTTCACGGTCCCCCGGGTCATTTGCCGTGGTCGGGCCAATAATCTCATAGAGTATTTTGTCGATAGACAGGTCGGGGCGGGCTTCAAACTCATTATAGTAGCTTCCGGAGACATCCTTGGTGGTTCTGACCCAGAAGACCAGCGTCTTCGCCTCGCCAGCAGCGAAGGACTTATTGCCCGGCGGAATTTCAGCACTCGTCCACCTCAGCACCTGCCTCTCCAGCCCGTTTATCGTCTCTATCGGTAAGTTGGGCCACCCTTGCGGGTTACTTGTGGTAATATTACCGCTGGTGGAGTTATCCAAGTAGAAGAAGCCGGGCGGCAGGTAATCAGTGATTGCCTGGAGTTGCTCAGTTGAGCCGTTATGGTTGGTGATGGTAAGGGTATACTTGATGTCAGTCTCTACTCCGGGCTGGACGATGTCCGGCTCGGCAACTTTACCTATCTCGAACCCTCCCCATGTTCCCCAGACGTTCGGGTTGGAAGGGTTTCCCACCGTAATGCGCGCCTGAGGACCGCTCAGGGTGTCCCACGGGTCCAGCACCACCCAATTGACGTAATTGGCATTGTTTGACAAAGGCCCCGTCATCGCGAACTGGATTTCCTTCACCTGCCTCACCTCAAAGTCCCGCATCGGCGAGGTGAAATTGCCGGAAGCCGGCCACCTTAGTCGTTTGAAGTTACCATACCCCCCGGCGGGGCCTACAGATGAAGGGTCAGCAATACTCTCCCAGGCGCCGCCATCCACACGGAGCTTACTGCTTCCAGCTACATAGGTCAGGCCAGACATGTCGGCGCCGGGCAGGATGTCATAGACGACATCAAGCTCCGCCGGGGTATCCGGACTGAGCCGTTCCAGCCTGATGGTGAAGTAGTACGTCCGGCTGTTGCCGTTGGGGACGCTCAACTGGGGGAAGGTCAGGGTCGGGGAGGTGCCAACTGACTTCATTGGTCTGATGATATCATTCGTGGCGAGGACAACTCCACCCTCGCCTTCCCTAGCTCGCATGACGACCGTCACGCTCACTGTCTTACCGCAGACATCCGTCGTGAAGTAAGCCCTCTGCCCATTCTCATAGAATTGGGAGCCATACCCATCCCAGCGCAGTTTCCACAACACGTACTCCTGGGCACCGTCAGCGGCGTATAGCGCCCGCACCTCATCATAGACGACATCACTGCTCTTCAGAGAAGTAGTCGTCAGGGTCATCGTCGGCACGATGAGCAGTGTTCCGATTGCCAGGATGATGAGGAGCATAACAAACGCCTGTCCCGATTCACCCCGTCTTCTCACTGTTACCTCCTTCCTCGTCATCACCCCTCAGTCCGCGCCTTCACGTAGACGCTGAAAGCCAGCGTCCGGGTCTGACCGATGATACCCGGACCAGTGGCGCTGAGTGATACATTGATGTAGTCACCATTGCGCGTGAACCCCACCGAGGTTATGTTTCGGGCGATGACCTTATTCGTGCCGTCATAAGTCCGCACCACGTCGGTACCGTTCAGCACATACTGAATGGTGTGGTCAACCGGCACAGTTTGACCATCAAAGCTGGTTGTCAGGTCAGTCCACGTCATG
>CAZCEF010000030.1:0-5280 GCA_964497695.1 uncultured Dehalococcoidaceae bacterium
AGGGCAAGGTTTTAGGCTATACCATAGCGAACGATGTCTCCGCCTGGGATATTGAAAGAGAGAACCCGCTCTACCTTCCACAATCTAAGGTTTTCAATGGCTGTTGCGCCCTGGGTCCCCTGATTGTCACCCCTGATGAGATACCAGACCCGTACGACCTAGAGATAACTGCCACCATCACCCGTAGCGGTAAGACCATATTCAGTGGTGCCACCTCCACCAAAAAGCTGGCGAGGAAGATTGAGGAAATGATTGAATATCTCTTCCGTGCCAACCCCGTCCCACCGGGGTCGGTTCTGCTGACCGGCACTGGCATCATCGTTACTAAAGAGTCAGCACTGGCGCCGGGCGATGTGGTCTCCATAAAGATACCGGAAATTGGTGAACTCGCCAATACGGCTCAATTAGTAGGGAACTAACGATGAATTTGAAGTCCCTGCATAAATTGAGCTACGGGCTTTACGTCGTAACTTCAAGGAAAGACGACAAATTCAACGGACAAATCGCTAATACTGTCTTTCAGGTAACCTCAGAACCACCGACCATCGCCGTCAGCATCAATAAAAGCAATTTGACCTGGGAGTACATTAAGGATAGTGGGGTCTTCACCGTGTCTGTACTCTGTCAGGATACCCCGTTGCCCTTCATCGGGCGCTTCGGCTTCAGGTCCGGCAGGGATATAGATAAATTCCAAGGCGTAAATTACAAAATCGGTGAGACCAGAGCACCAATAGTGCTGGACAACGCCGTTTCCTACCTGGAAGCCAAGGTAACCAAGGAAATTGATGTTGGTACTCACACCATTTTCATCGGTGAGGTGGTGAGTGCCGAAGTCCTCAGTGAGGCAAAATGCCTGACTTATGAGTATTACCATGAGGTGAAGCGAGGCATCACCCCCAAGACCGCTCCCAGCTACGTGACTGAGAAAAAGACGCCCAGCTAGCGCCGCGGGGGATTCATCTATCCGATACTTCTCTAAACAGCCAAAAGTCTTGTTTCTCTAATCCAGTTCGCTTACAATAAAGTAGGCTACTTCCAACTGCATTTTCAGACTACTGCAGACCACAGGAGGCTAAAATGTGGGAATGGTTTGTTGCCAATGGGATGTGGATACTATTAGCTCTAGCCGTTGGCTTTATATTATTTCTCATTTTCCGGCGCTGGGTGGAGAAAATTATGGGCAAAATTGTGCCGGCGCAATTTTTTGACCAGCAAGACCCGGGCAGAAGAATAATAGGGCGGGTAATCATCAGCCTTGGCGGTTTATTCATAGCGCTGGGGATAACCGCGGTGGTTGTCGCCACCTTCGGAATAGATGTTATCCCTGTTCTCAGAGGAGTCGGCAACTGGCTTCTTCAGCACGGTGTCCGCATCGTCATTATCATCGGAATCGGCTATTTGATGCACTGGATAACCAAAGCACTGGTTCCCCAGATTATGCAGCGGTCAATCAAAGTAAAGCCGGAGAAACATCCCGACAAAGAGGAAATAGCCCGCCGCGCCCAGACTTTGAGCCGTGTTTTTGCCCAGACGATTACTGCCCTCATAATCTTCATTATCATCTTTATGATTCTCTCCGAAGTCGGCATTGACATCGCTCCTCTGCTGGCGGGCGCCGGTGTTGTTGGATTAGCCATCGGTTTCGGTGCTCAGAGCGTTATCAAAGATATACTTAATGGCATATTTATACTTATGGAGGACCAGTATGACGTAGGCGATGTTGTCAAGGTAGCTGGTATCGCCGGATTGGTTGAAGATATAAATCTGAGGAGAACCATCCTTCGCGACCTTGACGGCATTGTGCACAGCATACCGAACGGCGAAATTACTACTTCAAGCAACTACACCGAAGAATATTCTAGAGTCAACCTGAACATCCGAGTGGCTTATGAAGAAGATATTGACCACTGTATTCAGGTCATCAACAAGGTCGGGGAAGAACTAATGAAAGATGACGTCTTTGGTCCGATGATATTAACCCCGCCCAGAGTCCTGAGGGTAGATGAGTTTGCCGAATCAGGGCTTGAAGTCAAAATTCTGGGCGATACCAAACCGCTAAAACAATGGGACGTAATGGGCGAGCTAAGGAAGAGAATCAAGAAAGCTTTTGACAAAGAAGGAATTGAAATCCCCTGGCCACATACCCACGTTAAAGTATTCTTTGGTGATAAGCAATTAAACAGAGACTTAATCTGTAAAGCATGCCAGAACCCTAATCTTCAGAGCAATAAGTTCTGTTCAAATTGCGGGGCGCCACTGAGCTCCTAATACAGCACCCGCTCGTCGCCAACGCGGCGGGTTATCTTCCTAGAGTCCAGATATTCCAGGAAAGCCTGGGCGTACTTGCGACTGGTCTGGAATATATCACGCACTTCCGCCAGGGTCACTTTACCACGGGTTTTGATATGAGAAATCAGCTTTGCCACCATCTCGTTATAGGCAGAAGCAGAAAAGACCACGTTCTCGCTGACCTTTACCACCTTACCCTGGTCAACGAGCAGGTTGAGCAAATCAGGCTCGGGGATGATGTCGGTGGGCGGGGAATAGGGGTTGTTGGCTAGGGCACGCAGGAAAAGCTCTATTTTTGCCTGCTGAGCGGAGGTAAGTTGGATACGATGGGCAGGCAGGCGCACCGCAGTGCCCGCTGCCACGATGACTCCTTGCTGCACCAGCTTTTCCAGAGCCGGCGAAGTATATGTCCCCAGTTTGAGCCGGCTCCCCAACTCCACCCGGGGCATGCCGGGTCGAGCACAAAATTTCTGGTGATAGTCCTGTAAGAAGGAAGTAGCCCGCTTTGCCAATCGCTCCCACCCTGCCACCGTCATCAGCAGGCCCGGCCCCCCCTCCCCCCGCCCCACCACCCTCCCCTGCTGAACGAGAGACTCAATTACTGGCTTCGCTTTGCTGGCGGGAAGATTGGTTTGTGCTAGAAGCAAGGACATCTCCCTCGGTTGCTCTAATAAAGCTAAAACGACTTCCTCAGCGGTGCCAGCTTCCCTCGCCTTCAAACTGTCAATGACCTCAGGGTGAAAGCGGCGGAGTCGCCTGGCATGGGGGTCAATGATTTTACCACCGCCCAGAGTCTCCATTGGCGAGCGGGTGATGAAATAATCGCCGTCAATCACTGCCACCGGGTGTTTCAGAGGTATTTGTGCCCACATCGTTTCGCCGGGCTTAAGTTCGTTCCCCTCAAGCAAGCGGACTTTAGCCATGGTCTCATCAGCACCGGTATGGAAGCTGACCTCAGCCCCGTGCTTCAACGGGCGCCGCAAATAAGATAGTAAGCGCAGTTTTACTGTCACCAGCGTCGTCGGAACAAGCCAGCCGGGGGTGGTCAGCACATCACCACGACGTATCTGGGCAGTGGTTACCCCCACCAGATTAGCCGCCACCCGACTCCCCGGAGTAGCAGAGGTAATCTGGGCTTTGTGGGTCTGTAGCCCCCGGAGGCGCGACTTCAACCCTGCTGGCACAATCTCCACCTCCTGCCCCACTGTCAGTGAGCCGTCAATCAGAGTTCCCGTAACCACAGTGCCCGCACCGGTAATCGTGAAGACCCGGTCAACGGGGAGGCGAGGGCGCCCCAAATCCCGCCTCGGCTCAAGCTCGCCCAGAAGATTATCAATCATCGCCACCAGCCCGTCCAAGCCTGCTCGGGTGAGAGAGGAAACAGCAATAACTGGAGAGCCAGCAAGGGTCGTGGTGCTGATTAGCTCCTCTACTTCCATTTTGACTAGGCTGAGCAACTCCTCGTCCACCAGGTCTTTCTTAGCGATGACCATAATGCCCTTCCGGATATTAAGCAGGTCCAGAATCGCCAAGTGCTCTCTGGTCTGGGCTTCCACCCCTTCATTGGCGGCAACTACGAGCAAAGCTAAATCAATTCCGCCCACGCCCGCCAGCATGTTCCTCACAAAACGCTCGTGCCCGGGAACGTCAACAATGCCTACTTCCCGACTGCTCGGCAGTTTGAGCCAGGCGAAACCGAGGTCTATAGTCATGCGCCGCTCTTTCTCTTCTGGAAGGCGGTCGGGGTCAATCCCCGTCAATGCTTTCACCAGAGATGACTTGCCGTGGTCAATGTGACCCGCTGTCCCCAGAACAAACATGGCTGTCCTCTAAGCAAACTTAATTAAGAAAAGCCCAGTTATCGCGCCGACGAAAAGTCCCGCCAATAAGCCCGAAACAGTACCAATCACAACGACCATTCCCAGCGTCGTGGTAGCCGTGGGCATTGATGCGCCGAGGTAAATAATCATCAGACCAATTGTCCAAGCCATGGTGTTGGCAACAATCCACCACGCGGCATCAGGGGTGTGTTTCTTCAGCTCAAGCCACTGGCAAAACCCGAAAAGAGCTCCCAGTACCATCCCCGCCCCGCAAGCAAGGAGAGCAATCAGGGCGCTGGAAAATTCGGGGGGTGGGGAGGCAGCGTTGGATTGACCCAAAAAGAAAGTTGGTGGTGTCATCCCGAGAAGCCAGCCGATGGCGGCGCCCAGAGCAGTGTACAAAAGCCAGTTTCTGGCTCGCACACTGCGATATTTCTCGCGCAGGATCCACCATTGCAAGGAGCCGGTTACCAGCCCCTCAATAATTCCGGAGACCACCGCCGTAAGAACAACAAACAGCTTCTCGCCCAAGGTGTCCGGCTCGCCCAGAGACATGACTACGCCAAAGCCAATTCCAGCGGCAACACCAATGCCGAGGAACTCGCCAAGACCACAGGCAGTAGTCCATTTAAGCCAGTAGTTCATTATTTTGCGGCTAACTTGCGCAGTGCGTTGAGAACAATCTCGTCTTCTTCAGGGAGGACGGAACGCGGGTCAAGGAGGAGAGCATCTTCGCTGACACGCCCGATAATTGGCACCTCAAGCTGTCGCAGACGCCGGCTCCACTCCTGGGCGACGCGGTGGTCTTGCCGACTGCCAATAGCCACCAGTCTTGTGGGCAAAGTCCCGCCCGGCAGGCTGCCACCACCCACCATTGCCTCGCCCTCTATCACCCGGGCTAAGTTACCCAGAGCCTGCGCCCACTTTTTCGCCCTTCGGTCAATTTCACCCAGTGGCATTGAAATCAGGCGCCAGACGGGAATTTTGACCTCAGCTTCGCCCTTCAAATAGTGAATTAAGGTAGCAATCATACCCGCCAGTCTGATTTTATCAATGCGCACGGCGCGCGCCAGGGGATGTTTCTCCAGCCGGGCAATGAATTCTTTTTTACCGACAATAATTCCCGCCTGTGGACCGCCAACCAGCTTGTCCCCGGAGAAGAAGGTGAGCG
>CAZCEF010000030.1:5380-10575 GCA_964497695.1 uncultured Dehalococcoidaceae bacterium
CCGAGCAGCACCGCCGAAGCGTTATTGTTCACCACCAGGGCTGCCTCAGCTCCGGTGAGTTGGCAAAGGAGCGACGTAATATGTACCTGGCGTGAACCACGCGCACCGGTCTCAAGGTCAAACTCCAGATTAGAGTAGCCCCGGGAAACCGCCTCCATCGCAGTAATTGCCTCGGCGCTTAGCGGCGCCCGTCCCAGGTTGGTGTGCAAAATGACGCCAGTAGCATTGATTATGGGGCGGAGGGTGGTAGACGCTAACGCCTGAGCTTGAGCGATTACCGAGGTAACAATTTTCCCAAAGGGTGGGGCAGGCTTTCCAGCGACGATTGCCTCACGAGCTCTTTCTAGTTCCTGCCGGACAATAGCGACCAGTCGTTCGTGGGGGAAGGTCTGAGCGACCGGCTTAAGTCGCTCATCAGCGAGGACTTTATCCACACTGGGCAATTGGCGAAATTCGCTTGCCATTGCCATCATTTTACACGATATTCGGGGTATCTTCCAATCATTTGGTCGACAATGTTAGGCGACCTCACTCCTTGTCCCCTCTCCTTCCTTCAGCTGAAGGACAAGGTTAGGAGAGGGGAGTAAAAAGAAAGAGGGGGCTTGCCCTCCCTTTTAGAAACACGCCCCCCTCCCCTAGCGAGGGGAAGGGGTAAAGGGTAAGGGGATGGGGTCAGACACCACCACTTCAGCGACCCCCAGTTTCAATTCGTGTTGACCGATGAGGTAGGCGGTTGTAAACTTTCTGAAGGAGGTAGATATGGGAGAGGAAAGCATCTGCCCTTTCTGTCGCATAGTGCGAGGGGAAGCTCCGGCTTTCATCGTGTATGAAGACGAGGTGGTCGCGGGTATTCTGGATACGAAGCCTTGCACTGATGGTCACTGTCTGGTTATTCCCAAGAAGCATATTGCGCACTTTTATGAGACGGATGACGAGCAGCTTACGACGTTGTTTCTGGCAGTAAAACTTGTTGCCGAGAAGATCAAAAAAGCCTTTAATGCCGACTACGTATGTCTCTTTACCCGGGGTGGACGCCTCGCTCACACTCACATCGCTTTGTTTCCCTCCTTTGAGCACGACGAACTCAGCGGCTTTCCGCAATCAGTCATCAGCAAAGCAAGTATGGACTTGAAACAGGTTGCGGAGAAAATACGGAACGCTTAGCCCGTCCCATTTGACAAACCCCCTTCGCCATGATAAACTGAACAATGTTAATTGATTTAGTCAACATTAGAGCAACAAAGTGAAGCTTTCCACAAGAGGCAGATACGGAACGATGGCACTCCTTGACCTAGCCCTGAACAGCAACAAGGAACCAGTGCCACTGAAGGACATTGCCCGTAGACAGGGCATACCGCTACACTATCTGGAACATCTCATTGCGCCGCTGGTGGCGGCGGGGATTGCTGGCAGTACCCGCGGGGCAAGGGGCGGACTGCACCTCCTGAAACCACCCCGTGAGATAAAACTCAGTGAAGTGATTAACCTTCTTGAGGGTCCGGTTGCCCCGGTCGGCTGTATCACCAACCCGGAGACCTGTCCCCGCTCCGATACCTGTGTTACACGGGATGTCTGGGACGAGGTGAAACGGGCAATTGAAGGCGTGTTGGAGTCTATCACTCTCCAGGATTTGGTTGACCGACACCAGAAGAAAGCGCAGTCCACCAAAGCAATGTACCATATCTAAAGGAGAAAATCTGCCACATGCTTGACAGATATTCACGGCAAATCCTCTTCCGCAAGATAGGTAAAGAGGGACAGAAAAAACTCAGTGAAGGCAGTGTGGTGGTCATCGGGTGCGGAGGGTTGGGCAGTATCATTGCCACGACATTGGTGCGTGCCGGCGTGGGCAGGGTGAGAATTGTTGACCGGGACATCATTGAATATCACAACCTGCACCGGCAAATCCTTTTCACGGAAGACGATGTCAGAAGCCACCTACCCAAAGCGGTTGCTGCCGAGCGGCATTTGAAGAAAGCCAACTCCTCTGTTGAAGTTCAGGGCATCGTCGCTGATGTCAATTATGCTAATGTAGAAAAACTCATCGCCGGCGCCGATGTGGTACTTGACGGACTGGACAACCCGGAGACCCGGTTCATCATCAACGATGCTGCCCTGAAGCTAAAAATTCCCTGGATTTATGGCTCGGCTGTCTCGGCTACCGGCAGAACGATGAATATCATCCCGGGGCAGACACCCTGCTTCCGCTGTCTCTTTCCGACCGTCCCACCCAAGGGCATTCTCCCGACCTGCGATACGGCGGGCGTCATCGGTCCAGCGCCCTTTATCATTGGCTCAATTCAGTCAACGGAAGCGATGAAAATTCTACTCGGTGCGCCGGCAGTCAACCGCGATATGATTGTCGTTGACCTCTGGGAAGGCACTTTTAACCACTTCAAGGTCTCTTCCCGCCCCGATTGCCCTGCCTGTCATGGCAATTATGAGTTTTTGACGCCGCAATTAGGCATCAGGACTACGGTGCTCTGCGGTCAGAACTCTGTGCAGGTACAAGACCCAAAGGTGGCAAGCATTTCCTTGCCCGAACTAGCCAAACGACTGGACAAAATGGGCAAAGTCACCCTGAAGAAGTCAATACTGCGCTTTTCGGTGGATAACCATGAAGTGGTCATCTTCCCCGATGGTCGGATTATTCTTCGCGAAAGTCTGGATGAAGCACTGGCAAGGGAGCTTTATGTAAAGTTCATTGAAGCCAAAGCGTAACTTTATAATTGGTGGAAAGGAGTGCAAATGGTAGGCACCAGCCAGAAAGTAGCAAAAATTAAATTCAAGGGGATTGAGTTTGCCAAGCTGACCCGAGGTATTGCCAGCAACACCAGCGAGCTCATCGGCAACACACCACTGGTCAGATTAAATCGGGTAACTGAGGGGGCAAAGGCGGAAGTCGTTGCCAAGCTGGAGTCCTTCAACCCATGCGGTAGCGTTAAAGACCGGATTGGCGTTTCCATGATTATTGATGCCGAAGACAAAGGGCTAATCAATAAAGACACGGTCATCATTGAGCCGACGAGCGGCAATACTGGCATTGCGCTGGCTTTTGTTTGCGCTGCCCGCGGCTACAAACTCATCCTCACCATGCCGGAAACAATGTCTATGGAGCGCCGCCTGCTTCTGTCCGTTTTCGGGGCAAAACTGATTTTAACGCCCGGGGCGGAGGGGATGCCAGGAGCAATCCGTCGCGCGGAGGCGCTAATGAAGGAGTATCCTAATTCCTTCATGCCCCAGCAATTTAAGAACCCAGCCAACCCGGAGATACACCGCGTAACCACTGCCGAGGAAATCTGGCGGGACACCGAGGGCAGAGTGGATATTCTCGTTTCGGGGGTGGGGACGGGCGGGACAGTTACCGGCGTCTCGGAAATAATCAAGCCGAGGAAGCCCAGCTTCCAAGCCATCGCTGTAGAGCCGATGGACTCTCCGGTGCTTTCCGGCGGTAAACCCGGACCGCACAAAATTCAGGGTATTGGCGCCGGCTTTGTTCCCGATGTCTTGAGAAAAGACCTGATTGATGAAATTATTAAGGTTACCAATGAAAATGCGGGCATAATGGCGCGGCGACTTGCGAAAGAGGAAGGCATTCTCTGCGGTATCTCTTCGGGAGCGGCTACCTGGGCAGCGGTGGAGGTCGCCAAACGACCCGAAAATAAAGGCAAGCTCATTGTGGTGGTGCTTCCCGACACGGGTGAGCGCTACCTGTCCACCTGGCTCTTTCAAGAGGCAACCACGTAGCAAGTAAATGATAATTAAAGTATAATAAGCCGTATTCGGACGGAGAGATGGTTTGATGTTTAAAATAATGAGAGAAGATATCCGGACAGTGTTCGCTAAAGACCCGGCCGCCAGGAGCGTGCTGGAAGTACTGCTGTGCTACCCCGGTCTGCATGCTCTCTGGATGCACCGCATGGCCCACTTTTTCTGGACACACCGACTCCGTTTAGTGGCGCGCTTTATCTCACACTGGAACCGCTTCCTGACCGGGATTGAAATTCACCCCGGAGCCAGAATAGGCCGGCGCTTTTTCATTGACCACGGTGCCGGTGTCGTCATTGGGGAGACGTCCGAGATTGGTGATGATGTCCTGATGTACCAGGGTGTGGTGTTGGGAGGGACTACTCTGGAAAAGAAAAAACGCCACCCGACCCTCGGCAACAACGTGGTGATGGGCTGTGGCGCCATAGCCTTAGGCCCGATCACAATTGGCGAGGGTGCCCGCATCGGCTCTGGTTCAGTAGTGATAAAATCAGTCCCGCCTGAAGCGACTGTTGTCGGCGTGCCGGGCAGAATTGTAGAAGACCGCCATAAGCCAACGGTTGACCTGGAACACGGCAAACTCCCTGACCCTGTTGCCGAAGCCATCCGACTCGTCATTAAAGAACAGGAGAAGCTGGAAGAACGCATCAAAGCGCTGGAGAAAGCCAGCGGCATCGCCCCCACCGAGGACGAGCTGGAGAGGGAAAGAAAAAAAATTGAGCGGGAATTCAAGCCCAAAGGCAGAGCCTGCTAAATCTAAAACAAGGGGAATAAAATGACTAAGAGATACGTCATGTTCACCTATCCCCAGGAGCTAATTAAGGAGCCGATTATCTATAACCTCGGTCAGCACTTCAATATTGTCACCAATATCCTGCGGGCGGATATCTCGCCCGACCGGGGCTGGGTGGTGCTTGAGCTGGAAGGCGATGAGCGTGACATTGAGCAGGGCATTTCCTGGGTGACCAGTCGGGGAGTCAGGGTTGAGCCGGTAAGAGAGGGGGCAGTGGAGGGTTAAAAATGAGAAGAATCTATCTTGATTATGCGGCAACAACACCCACCCACCCCGAGGTGGTCAAGGCAACGCTGCCTTACTTTACCGAAAAATTTGGCAATCCTTCCAGCATTTACGCTTGCGGGCAGGAAGCCAAGGCTGCTATTGAGGAAGCGCGGACGAAAGTTGCCAAGCTACTCAGCGCCAAAGATGAGGAAATTGTCTTCACCGGCGGCGGCACTGAAGCGGATAATTTCGCCATAAAGAGCACCGCTTTCGCCAACAAAAATCGGGGAAACCACATCATTACTTCCAATATTGAGCACCACGCCGTCCTTGAAACCTGCCATTTTCTGGAAAATCTGGGATATGAAGTAACCTACCTTCCGGTTGATGAGTACGGTATGGTCGCCCCGGATGACGTCCGTAAGGC
>CAZCEF010000031.1:0-4092 GCA_964497695.1 uncultured Dehalococcoidaceae bacterium
AGCATCGGTCTTCGGAACCGAGGGTCGTGGGTTCGAATCCCACTAGGCGCGCCACCTTTTACAACCCCAGTCGCCTATTCAGCCCCTTATATTCGTCCCACATTTCTTTGGGCAGCCTTAAGCCAAATTTGTTGAAGAACTCCCCAATCTCGGCGCTTTCTTTCTCCCATTCGTCCTTGTTAATGGCGAACAGCTTTTCAAACCTTTCTTTTGGGAAATCCAAACCATCAAGGGTAAAGCCTTCATAGGTTGGTACCAGTCCCAGGGGTGTTTCTTTTGCCTGGATACGACCTTTCACTCTGTCAATTATCCATTTTAACACCCGGATATTTTCACCAAACCCTGGCCAGATGAATTTTCCGTCTTCATCCACCCGGAACCAGTTTGTCGAGAATAACCTCGGTGCCCGTTTGGCTCTCTTCCCCACATTAATCCAGTGTTTAAAATAATCACCCATGTTATAACCACAGAAAGGCAGCATCGCCATAGGGTCTCTTCTCAAAAGACCTACTTGTTGTGTTGCCGCCGCCGTTGTTTCGGAACCGTTCCTGGCGCCTAAAAATACGCCATTAACCCAGTTAAAGGCTTCCACGACCAAAGGAATCGTCTTCGTCCTTCTGCCACCGATTATTATGGCTGAAATCGGGACTCCCTTCGGATTGTCAAATTCAGGAGACAGTCTTGGCGTGTTATAGATTGACGTAGTAAACCTGGCATTAGGGTGAGCAACCTTGGTTCCGGAAGATGGATTCCATGGATTTCCCTGCCAGTCCTGGATATTTGCCGGAACGGTGTCAGTCAAACCTTCCCACCAGGGCTCATTGGTGTCAACACGCAATCCAGTATTGGTGAACAAAGTGGGATAGAATTTGTTATTCTTTAAGGTTTTCAACATATTGGGGTTTGTTTTGGGGGAAGTTCCTGGCGCAACACCAAAGTACCCCTTTTCCGGATTTACCGCATAGAAACGGCCGTCGGGACCGATATTTATCCAGGCAATATCATCACCCAAAGTCCAGATTCTATAGCCCGGTAAGGTAGGTTCAAGCATGGCTAAATTTGTTTTCCCGCAATAGGAAGGAAAAGCCGCCAAAATATAGGTTATTTCACCTTTAGGGTCTTCAACGCCCATAATAACCATATGCTCGGCAAGCCAGCCTTCCTTCAGTCCGAGCCAGGAAGCAATCCTTAAGGAGAAACACTTTTTCCCCAGTAAGGCGTTCCCCCCATAGCCCGAACCCACGCTCCAGACCAGACCCTCGTCCGGGAAATGCATAATATATCTTTTGTTTGGGTCAAGGTCACCCACCGAGTGAATACCTTTAACAAAATTTTCACTATTGCCAATCTTATCTAAAACACGTTTCCCTAGAATCGTCATTATTCTCATGCTAACTGCCACGTAGGAAATATCAGTAAGTTGAACACAAAGCTTGGTATAAGGCGATTCAAGATGGTTCCCCATGGCATAGGGCAGCACATACATCGTTCTGCCACGCATACAGCCATCAGACAGCTTCGTCATTAACTGTTTGGCTTCCCTTGGTTCCATCCAGTTATTATTTGGTCCTGACGTCTCTTTATCCGGCTGACAGACGTAAGTCAGGTGTTCCGTCCGCGCCACATCTGTTGGGTGACTTCTATGAAGGTAGGCACTGGGCCAGTTTGTTTGATTTAAGTCATAGAATACCGGTTTACCCTCAATTTTTTCTTCTTTTAGCCCTATTTCTATAATTTTGTGGGCTTCCTCGTCTGAACCGTCACACCACCAGATTTTATCCGGCTTCGTCAATTTTGCCACTTCGGCAACCCAGTTTTCTAACGGTGTTGGCATAAATTCTCCTTTATAATTGTTCTCTTCTCCAGTTGACAGGTATAGTTAGCCAATCATTCGGTTCATATGGAAATTTTGGTACGGTCAGTTCAGTACTTTTAGCCATTATAACACATATGACCCCCCATTGCACCTGATTGGGTGCTTGGTGTTATAATCTAAATATGATTCGCCGCTGCCAGGCGAGAGACATCCCGAGGATGTTTTACATCATCAACGAAGCCGCGAAAGCCTATGAAGGTGTCATTCCCGCCGACCGCTATCACCAGCCCTATATGCCGAGGGCAGAACTGGAGCGGGAAATGAAGCGCATGACTTTCTATGGCTGGGAGGAAACAGGGGAGCTGGTCGCCGTTATGGGCTTTGAACCGGTTAAAGATGTAACCCTCATCCGCCACGCCTATGTCCTGCCCGGCTGGCAGAAGAAGGGGATAGGCAGCCGGCTTTTGGACTACCTGAAGGGGCTGGTCACGACACGACAACTGCTGGTGGGAACGTGGGCGGATGCGTGGTGGGCAATTGATTTTTACCTCAAGCATGGTTTTCGTCTTGAGCCCAATAAGGATGAATTGCTCAAGACCTACTGGGATGTTCCTCAGCGACAGATTGAGACCTCAGTGGTTCTGGGACTGGAAATGAGTAAAGCATAAAGGAGTCAGCTATGTGCCGGAAATGGTTTTCAATGTTGGTCCAGGCAGCCGCAATGACCATTGTTCTTGTCGCCGTATGTCAGGAGCTGGAAAAGCCGGCGGCAGAGAGAAAGTGGGTCGGCAAAGTTGCAGGCGTCATACCCTACGACTTCCGATTGCCCACCTGGGAGCGGATTAAGGAGACTTACTGGAACCCCTATGACAGCCGGATCTTCCTGCCGATGGTCTTTGGTGTTGGTTGGGGGATTAACTTCTACGCCCTACTTGAGAAGTTGCGACTGATTGGCGAGGCGGTTACCGAAGAGGACTTCCTGATGCCGACAGAGTCCATCAAAAAGACGCTGGAACACGCCCCGGGAAGTGAAGAAGCCTAAAAATGCCCGCGTTTATCGCCGACGAAATCAAAACCTTTGTGCGTACCAGCCCCCTGAACTGCATGCCTGATTCGGATGGTGACCCCATCTTTGATGAACCCTTGGTGCAATACGCTGATGGTGATGACCTGCTCTTCCTAGAATACAAGAAAATCATCGCCCCCACCCACCTCACCCCGCGCGAGGCACTGGCTAAGGCTCGGAACAAAAGCCCCTCGGAGATGCCGGCTCGTCTTTCGGTCATTAGCTGGATTTTACCTATCACCGCCAAGACCCGAGAGTCCAATCGCCAGCAAACATCGGCTCCATCCCGGTGGTGGGCTTATACCCGCTGGTATGGCGAAAAGTTCAACCGTGCTCTGCGGGAACACGTGGTCAAATTCCTTAACAGTAAGGGGTATCTGGCGGTGGCACCGTTCCTTGAGCCCTATTTTAAGACTGAAACTAACGAGAAGGGCGACTATTCCAACTGGTCGGAGAGACACATTGCTTATGGGGCAGGGCTGGGCACTTTCAGTCTTTCTGATGGCTTTATCACCGAGCGGGGTATCGCCCACCGCTGTGGCAGTGTGGTGACCAATCTTGAGTTCCCGACAAGTCCCCGGACAGCCAAAAACCAGTATGCTAACTGTCTCTTCTATGTCAACCAGAAATGCCAAGCCTGCATTGTGCGCTGTCCGGCTGACGCAATAACCGAGAACGGGCACGATAAAATCAAATGCAAGAAATACATATTTTCTGACTTAGCCTATTTGCGCCAAGAGTATAAAGCAGATGATATTGGCTGTGGACTCTGCCAGACCAAAGTGCCGTGTGAGTTCCGGAATCCGGTGAGGAAGCTAAAAGCTTAGCTCTCCCCACACCCCCTCCCGCCAATTCTTCTCTAATTTTACCGACAAAAACTTATTGGCTAAATCCTTTTCGCTCCTGGTATATACCCTAATATAATTGCCGGTGTAGCCTGACCAGACGCCTTTTTCTTGCTGTTCCCAGAGCACTTTCATTGTCTTCCCTAAGAACTTCTGGTGGAAGTTGCGCGCGCTCTCCTTAGCCAGCGCCAGCATTTGCTGACTGTGCTTCTTTTTGACTTTATCTGATATCTGATTGAGCATCCGGGCAGCTTCGGTGCCGCGCCTCTTGGAATAGGGAAAGACGTGAATGCGGGCAAATTCTATCTGCCGACAGAAATCATAGCTCTCCTGAAATTCAGCGGCAGTCTCCCCCGGAAAGCCAA
>CAZCEF010000031.1:4192-10564 GCA_964497695.1 uncultured Dehalococcoidaceae bacterium
CGACAGAAATCATAGCTCTCCTGAAATTCAGCGGCAGTCTCCCCCGGAAAGCCAACAATTATATCGGTGGTGATAGCTGCTTGTGGTACTACCCCACGAATCAGGTTGACCGCATTCTGGTAATCTTTAGTGGTATAGCGCCGCTTCATCCGAGTCAGCACGCTATCACTGCCGCTCTGAAGGGAGAGGTGGCAGTGCGGGCAAAGTCGGCTGTCCTGCCATAATTCAATAAACTCGGGCGAGATTTCCTGGGGCTGGAGGGAAGATAGCCTCAATCTGACGATATCAGTCTCAGCTAAAATCCGTTCCAGTAATCCTTTCAGATTGACGCCATCGCAATGGTATGAGCCGATTTCCGTTCCGGTGAGCACCACCTCGTGGTAACCTTCCGCTACCCTCTTTTTAACCTCAGCCATAACCTCCGCCACTGGTATGCTCATCTCTTCACTTCTGACAAAAGGCACGATGCAGTAGGCACAGAAGTTATGACAGCCGTCCTGCACCTTCAGAAAAGCTCTGGTCCTGGCGCCATCAAAATATGCTTGCGGGGAACAAGCCGGAAATCCTAGCTCTTGAAGGCGTTCCACGAGATTGGACTTTTGCGTATTGCCCAGCACCAGCCCCACCCCCTCAATCTTTGCCAGCTCCTGAGGCGCTAGGTCGGCGTAGCAGCCAACCGCCACCAGTTTGGCTTTTGGGTTAATCCGGTGAGCCTGCCGGAGCAGATGGCGCGATTTGCGGTCGGCAATATGAGTGACGGTACAGGTATTCAGAATGTAGGCATCAGCCTCATTCACCGAAGGAATCAAAGCATAACCTGCCTCAGTCAACTTCCGGGCGAGTAGCTCCGCTTCCGCCTGGTTCAGCTTACAGCCCAGGGTATCTAGAGCAATTTTTGTTCTTGCAGTTTCAGCCATCTCAATAGCCATTATACTTTCCCCATTCCAAATCGGTCAAAACTGGGTTTGATTTGCAAATCATCTTAAGTTGTGGTAAAAATCTAGTAAAATTTAGCCAGAGGGTGTGTGCTCCGTGGTTCGTAAGATTGTAGAGCTGGTTCCCGAAAAGCAGTTACAAAGGGACTTGGAGAAATATCGCCAACGAGCTATTAAACTGGGCGCCAGTGACGCCAAGATTATCACCATGGACAAAGTGGTGATTGATGAGAGAGTTCTGGCGAAATGTACTTACCCCAAATGCCCTGGCTACGGCACCAACGCTAACTGTCCGCCTTATGCTATGAGCTTGGACCAGGTGCGCAAGGTAATCCATAACTTTCGTTATGCCATCTTCATGAAGCTGGAAGTACCGCCGGAGCATACTGCCGGTCGTGAGGCAGTAGAGAAAAAACTGATGGACTCTTACCGCCGAAAGTTATCCGAAATTGCCGCCAAGGTTGAAGCGGAAGCCTTTTACGATGGGTACTATCTGGCTCTGGCGTTTGGCACCGGCAATTGCAAAGCACTTTTCTGTCCCGAGACTGAATGTATTGCTCTGATACCGGGAAAGTCCTGTCGTTTTCCCTTGAAGGCTAGGTCAACTATGGAAGCCGTTGGTATGGACGCTTACCGTATGGCAACTAAAGTCGGCTGGGATATTTATCCCATTGGTGAGGCGACCTTACCTTCGGAAATACCCTGTGGCTTGCGACTGGGGATAGTTTTCATCTGTTAGCCATTAGAGTGTGGTAAGATATTATTGAATCCGCAGGGGTGAGGTAGCGATGACTATAGAGAGTTACTCCCCGAAAAGAAGGGTTGTGGTCACTGGAATGGGTATGCTTACTCCGCTGGGGCTGGATACCCCCACCACCTGGGCAAACCTAATCGCGGGTAAATCAGGTATTGATTATATTACCCTTTTTGATGCTTCAGCCCATGAGACCAAGATTGCCGGCGAGGTGAAGGGGTTTGACCCGCTCAATTATATCAGTCGGAAAGACGCCCACCGTATGGACCGTTTCGCCCAGCTAGCTGTGGTTGCTAGTCAGGAGGCTTTGAAGCACTCGGGTCTGGAAATCAATAGTGCTAATGACGATAATATCGGCGTGGTCATCGGCAGTGGTATTGGCGGTCTGACGACGCTTTACGAACAGACCAAGATTCTTGTGGAAAAAGGACCAAGCCGGGTCAGCCCGTTCATGGCACCGATGATGATATCCGATATCGCCGCCGCCCAGATATCAATTCTGCTCGGTGTGAAGGGACCGAACTACTGCACCACTTCGGCTTGTTCCAGCGGTTCCGATGCTATTGGCTCAGCTTACGAGCTTATCCGGCACGCTGATATTGATGTTATGATATGCGGCGGCACAGAAGCCATAATCAACCCGCTGGGCATCAGCGCCTTTAATGCCTTGAAAGCCCTTACTACCCGAAACGACCCGCCCCAGGAGGCTTCCCGTCCCTTTGACGCTAAAAGAGACGGCTTTGTTATCAGTGAAGGGGCAACAGTCCTCATTCTGGAAAGCTTGGAGTACGCCAAGCGCCGAAATGCTAGGATTCTGGGCGAAATAATCGGTTATGGTGCCACTGCTGATTCCTTCCATGTAACCCAGCCTCTGGAAAGTGGCGAAGGTGCCGCCAAAGCCATGCAAATGGCGATTAAAAAGGCGGGCATTGCGCCCACTGATATTGAATACATTAATGCCCATGGGACTTCCACTCCGCTCAATGACAAGATGGAGACCAAAGCGGTAAAGACGGTTTTTGGCGATTTTGCCAAGAGCGTGCCAATTAGCTCCACTAAATCCATGCTCGGGCACATGATTGGCGCGGCAGGCGCTGTTGAAGCCGCTATCTGCATCCTAACCATACGGGACAGCATCATTCCGCCGACAATTAACTATACCTATCCTGACCCCGAGTGCGACCTGGACTATGTGCCCAACACCGCTCGCCAGGCGAGAGTCAGGACAGCCCTTTCCAATTCCTTTGGTTTTGGTGGTCACAATTCAGTTTTAATCGTGCGCGAGTATACTGAGGCTTAAGGTTGAATCGGAATCGCTGGAATCTGTTGCCCAAGGCTCCGTTCCAGTATCTATCTAATGTCTCAGGCTTGCCACCGCTAATCACCCAGCTGTTATATAATCGTGGGCTAAGTGACTTATCTCAGTTGAAATCTTTTCTTGCCGGCGACCGAAGCCTGCTGGCAAACCCCTTCCTCCTGCCCGATATGCCCCGCGCCGTGAGCCGGGTTTATCAGGCGTTACTTTCCGGGGAAAATATTGTCATCTACGGCGATTTTGATGCTGATGGCATCACGGCAACAGCGCTTCTTGTTCAGGGACTTACGGCTCTGGGCGGCAAAGCTACTCCTTATATTCCGCACCGTGTCACTGAAGGACATGGTCTGCGGAAAGAAGCACTGCGCAAGCTCCGCCAGGAAGGCGCTAGCCTGATAATCACCGTTGACTGTGGCACGACCAGTCTCCCTGAAGCTAGGGAAGCACAGAAAATAGGTCTTGATGTTATCATTACTG
This sequence comes from uncultured Dehalococcoidaceae bacterium, assembly GCA_964497695.1. Taxonomy (GTDB): domain Bacteria; phylum Chloroflexota; class Dehalococcoidia; order Dehalococcoidales; family RBG-16-60-22; genus JBGOXU01. The sequence continues at coordinate 7,674 of CAZCEF010000031.1, forward strand.
ACCACCATACCCCGATGTCGGATATCCCCCCTGCCTGCGCCGTGGTTAATCCCAGGCTCCCTGGCTCGGTCTATCCTTTCACCGAACTGTCTGGGGTCGGGGTGGCGCTAAAACTGCTCCAAGCGTTGCTGGAGAGTCTCGGCAAGAGTGACTATATCGGTAAGCTGATAGACTTAGCTGCTTTGGGAACGGTGGCAGACCAATCGCCAGTGCTTGGGGAGAATCGGTATTTAGTCAAAGAGGGGCTGAAGCTGATTAATGAGAACCCGCGGCTCGGCATCAAGGCAATAATCACGCAGGCGAGGCTGAATACTCCAGTCATTGATGCCGACCATATTGCCTGGATATTCGCTCCGTACCTGAACGCCACTGGCAGGATGGAACATGCCATAAGTAGCTACAAACTGCTGATGACCGAATCGCCGCAGGAAGCCAGCCTGCTGGCTACCAAGCTGGAACAGAAGAACGAGGAGCGCAAAAAATTGACCACAACCATGCTGGCTAAGGCGAGGGAGCAGGTGCTTGCCCAGGGAATTTCACCACTCCTCGTCGCCAGCAGCCCAGAATACGCCATCGGTGTGGCGGGGCTGGTCGCCAGCAAGCTGACTGAGGAGTTCTACCGTCCGTCAATTGTTATTGAGCTTGGGGAGAAAACGAGCAGTGGCAGTTGCCGCAGTATTCCTGAGTTTAATATTATCGCCGCCCTGAGCCAGTGCACTGACCTGCTTACTCAATTCGGCGGGCACTCTCAGGCAGCCGGTTTCACCCTGCCAACTAAGAATCTACCCCGACTGCAGAAAATTCTGACTGAGCGGGCAACCAGCCAGTTAGTTGGAATTGACCTTCGTCCGCAGATAGATATTGATACCGAGGTCAACCTGCCTGAACTTGGTGGTGATACCTTCCAGACAACTCAGCAGTTAGCGCCTTTCGGTCCGGGCAATCCTGCGCCCACTTTTCTCAGTCGGCGAGTTGAAGTTATCAGCTGTCGGACTATGGGCAATGATAATGAGCACCTGCGCCTAAAGCTCAGGCAGTGGGATTCCGTCTGGGATGCCGTTGCCTTCGGGCTGGGCAATTTCTGCGGTGAGGTTACCTCACTTGTTGATATTGTCTATAACCTGGAGGTGGACCGGTGGGGCGGTAAAGAATTGCTGAGGCTGAATATCTTGGACTTTGCGCCAGTAAGATAGATTTCTGACTGTTGACCTCACCCCCTTAAACTGAAATTCTAAATACGAAATTCTAAATTGGGGCTTGCGCCCCTCTTAGACACCCCGCATTTAAAGTGCAGGCGACCCATCCCCCCAAGCCCCCCTCCCGAAATAAAACCATGCTGTAGCTGGACGCCAGAGGTAACAAGAGACTATTAATATTTACTACAGGAACCGAGTCTTGGATTGATAGCTACGTTTTTTCTCTATGGGAGTGCTGTGCTTTTCAGACGACACGGAATAGTCTCTATGAGGTGCAGTAAAGCGCGCGACCAAGAGGGTCGATAGCAAGGTGATTTCTGTGGATTCATCGGTAGGTAGACACAATGAAGTTTTCTCCGTGAGTGACAGACTGAAGGTAATCTACGATGATTACTACACGGGCGAGTCAAAGTGGCGCTGGCTGGGCGCCCTTGACAAGGTAAATAACATCGTAACTCTTTGTAACCAGTATCCACATAGAATAGTTTTGGAGGTTGGATCTGGCGAGGGTTCGATTTTGAAAAGGCTATCTGCTCTCGCGTTCGCAGAGGAGTTATATTCACTGGAGATCTCTAAGACCGCCGTCGAAACCATACGTAAAAGAAACATAAAATCGTTGGTCGACTGTAAGCTTTTTGACGGATACAACATCCCATATGAAGATAACAAATTCGATTTGTGCATACTGAGTCACATGGTTGAACATCTTGAATATCCACGAAAAATGTTGTATGAAGCTAGCAGAGTCGCGAAATATGTCTTTGTGGAAGTGCCGCTAGAGGACCACATCAGAATGAAAAGTGAGTTCATACCTGATAAGGTCGGTCATATTAATTTCTACTCACCGAAAACATTTAAAAGGCTGGTGCAGACCTGTGACTTGGAAATATTGTCTTTCTCGATCAGTATTCCTTCATATAGAGTTTTCCGGTACTCGTTAGGTAGAAAGGCAGCTTTGGTATATTTGCCATTGAAATTAGCATTACGGTTCATACCAAATGTGGCAACTCTTCTATTCACTTATAATTGTTTCTTAGTCTGTAAGAAAAAGGACACTGTGAGCCTTTGATTTGTGAAGTTTTAGGAGGGCCCATCAAGGAGAGGGGGTAGGGGATAGGTTATCCGCTCTACGAGGGGGGCCAAAAATCCCCCTCTCGGGTCAGCTACAGGTGTTTCTCTCTATTCCTTCGCTTTTACTTGAATGCCCGCCATATCTTCAAAGAGGGTGATGATAGCCGAGTGGTCTAATTCCCCTCTGTCCTTCGCTTTAAGCGCTCCGAAGAGCTGATGGACCAGGGCGGTAACCGGCAGGGGAACACCAAAATCCTTAGCCAGGTCCAGACTAATCCCCAAATCCTTATGGTGGAACCTCGCCTTAAAGCGTGTGGTGAAATCACGCTTAATCATCGTTGGTGCTCGGAAATCCAGCATCCAGCACCGGGCAGTGCCATCCTTGATTACGTCCAATATCAATTTAGGGTCGGCGCCGGCTTTAGTCCCCAGCACCAGCGCCTCCGAGATGGCGCAGAGAGTCGTTGCAGTAATCAACTGGTGACAGGCTTTCACCACCTGTCCCATCCCGATATCCCCTAGGTAAACGATTTTCTTGCCCAGAGCCCGGAAAATATCCTGACACTCTTCAAAGATGTGCTTCTTTCCCCCCACCATTATGGCGAGGGTGGCGTTTATTGCCCC